>JAISDK010000301.1 GCA_031264875.1 Prevotellaceae bacterium | reverse complement strand
GCCCGACAGATTTAACACAGTCAGCGTCGCCGACTGGACGCCGGGCGTTTATCTGCTGGATATCACTGCTCCGAACGGAGACAGGGAGGCGATGAAAATTATAGTGTCGAAATAATATTTTGCAAAATATCGGTAAAAAATAAAAAAATACATTGGATGAATTAAATTGAATAATAATAAAACAGATATGAAAAATATATTTTTAACAGTCTGCTGTCTGATGACTTTTATGGCGGCGACAGCACAGTATATGCAAGGACGCGAATCGAAACATGAACTGTCGATTTACGGATTGGGTGGCTATTCGCCTGTAAACCTCGCTCTCGACAGGGGCGGCTCGAAAAGCGGCAGCATGGGAGGCGGCGCCGGACTTGGCTATACCTTTAATATAAACTCCTTTCTGGGAATAGTTACGGGCGTCGAAATGGCAGTATACGGAACCGAAGTCTCGTTCGATGACATTTCGGGCAAATATCCCGTGGGAGCGAACGAATGGCAGATGGAGTTTTCGTATTCTCTGAATAACTACAAAGAAAAACAGAGCATTACGGTATTTTCGATACCGGTAATGGCGCAGTACAGTTTGCCGCTTGGCAGCGGTTCTACAAAATTCTACGCTTCGGGCGGTTTCAAGCTTGGGTTTCCCCTAAGCGCCAAAACGGATATAATGCCCGGAACGGCAAAGACCTCGGGATACTACGCTCACGAAAATATTACTTACGAAAATCTTCCGCAGCACGGTTTTGTCACTGATCTTGTCCTTCAGAATGTAAAGCAGGATTTGAAACCCGGATTTTCGGCGGCTCTGGCTCTCGAAGCAGGCGCTCGCTTTAGCCTGACAGACAAAATCAACCTGTATACGGGCGTATATTTAGACTGCGGACTGAACAGTGTCCAAAAGGCAAATGACAAACATCTTCTGGAATACGATTCGTTCAACGAAACGACATTCAAACACAACAGCGTACTCGATACCGGTCTGGTCAGCAAGGCAAATCTGCTAAGTGCAGGTCTGAAATTGAGAATCGGGTTCAAACTGAAAAACTAAAAATGAAAGGGAAGGGATGTATGGATATATTAGTGTTAATAGCAATATTGTTGTCGTTATGCACAGTGTTTGTTGTAAGTAAAAATTTAGCCAATGGCATTGTGTCGGGAAAATATTTCTGGTTTTATACATCCATAACAATACTGCCAGCGCTCGCTATTCCGGCGGCAATAATAAAACGTAAGGAGAGATTGAGTTTCAAACTGTCAGATTTGCTGATACTGCTGTTTTGTATCGCTGCCGTGCTGATAACTTTGCATCATACGGGCAGACTGACAAACAAATGCCTGCTGCTGATATTTGCGACTGCGTTTTATTTCTATTTAAGGATATTTCTTTCGGGAGATAATAAGCTGATACGCTATATTGTCCCTGTGTTTTTCATGCTTACAGGATTAGTGGAAGCGATTTGGGGATTGCGTCAACTATATGGATTCACGTCTTCACAGCATAACCTGTTCAAAGTTACAGGCTCGTTTTTCAATCCCGGTCCCTATTCCGGCTGGCTTGCGATGGTTTTTCCAATGGCTTTCTGGTATGCAGCGCCTTTGTTTACAAGCAAGACCAAAGAAAAGTTTGATTTTCGCAATCTCAATATCAGGACTGTTTTTGTTTTTCTGAAAACGGTTTCCCCGAAATGGGTAAAAATATTAACCGGATTTCTGACTGCCCTGTGTACAGTCTTGATATTGCCTGCCGCAATGAGTCGCGCTTCATGGCTGGCGGCTCTTGGCGGCTGCGCTTTTACCGGAATCCTGTATGGCTTGCAAAACAGGAAGATTACAGACCGGTGCAAAAAATACAGGAAACGCATTATCAGCTTTTCGTTTGTCGCCCTCATTCTGTTTGCAAGCGCAATGACCGGGCTGTTTCTCTTGAAAAAAGATTCTGCGTCGGGACGCGCCTTTACATGGAAAATTGCGGTACAGACCATTATGGAGCATCCTATGGGAGTTGGTTTGGACAATTTCGGGGGCGCTTACGGAGAGGCGCAGGCGGCATATTTTGCGTCGGGAGCAGGCGCCGAATGGGAAAAACATGTGGCGGAAGGAGTGGAATACGCTTTTAACGAGTATTTGCAGATTTGCATCGAGGCAGGAATAATCCCTTTTATAATATTTATCGCTTTTGTGATTTATACCCTGTCTTTGGGAATAAGTAAGAGGAATTATATTCCGGCGGGCGCGCTGATTTCACTGCTGATATTTGCCGCCATGTCGTATCCGTTTAATGTCCTGCCTTTTGTAATCGCTTTTGTGTTTTTATCGGCTCTTTGCGTTTCGGGCGATACCGGAAAGCAGGAAACAAAAAAACTTTACCCAAAGTTTGCTATATGGGCTTTTCTTATCATATTTCCCATATCCGTCGCCCTGCTTTCATTCAATTCGTCCCCTAATTCTCAATTTTCAATTCTCAATTTTCAATTAAATTACGGGGCATACAAACAGTGGAGAACAACACAGACATTACACGGTATGGGCCTGCACAGGGAAGCCGCCGAAGAATACGCCGGACAGTATCCGTATCTTCAGGACAATATAAAATTCCTGTTCGAATATGCTCAAAGCCTTTCGAAGTCGGAACAGTACGAAAAAAGCAATGAAGTACTTGGCAAAGCGATACAAATCAGCTGCGACCCCATGCTCTACAATGTCATGGGCAAAAACTGTCAGGCTCTGAAACAGTACGAGCTTGCGGAACAAAGTTTTACCAAAGCAGTCAATCTTGTACCCAACCGTCTGTATCCCCATTACCTGCTTGCAAAACTGTATCACGAAACGGGTCTTAAAGATAAAATGGAACTGGAGATAAACATTGTTCTCAGCAAACCGCCAAAAGTGGAATCCATGGCAGTGGAAGAAATGAAAGAAGAACTTCTTAAATTAATTCAGAATTAAAAATTAAAAATTAAAAATTAATATATATCTTTGCATAAAATTTGATAAATAAAATAATGTTTAACGCTATAAAAAAGTTTAAAAATGGCTTTAGATAATTTAATCTCGGTGTCTTTTTCAGAAGACGAATTATCCCGCATAG
>JAISDK010000109.1 GCA_031264875.1 Prevotellaceae bacterium | reverse complement strand
CTTCGGGCAAATACACGAAACTTTACGGGATTTTTGCAGTACGCCCATTGCTACTGTTCCCGACATTTTAATTAACCCTCCCTAAAACAACGGTCTCCAGTTGATTATTCTTGCTGTCGAACAGTTTGCCCTGCACAAGACGTCCATTGTAAAATTCGCCGGTAATATACTGCCCTGCTTCCGCATGGCGTTTTTTCATATCGCGGGAATCAATCAAAGTGCGGCTGCTGTAACGGACAGTTCCCATTCCGTGCGGCTTCCCGTTTTTTATCTGTCCTGTATATTTGCCGCCTTCAACGGAAATGCTGACATTACCGCCCTCTTTTTTGTCTTGAGCCTCGCCGGAGGAATCGCCTTCACTCTCCTGCCTTACCTTTACTTCTACTTCGCATTTTGCCGAAAGCCCGTTGCCGAGAGACGCCGAAATGACCGCGCTGCCGCCGGCAAGCGCAGTAACAAGTCCGTTCGAATCAACGGTAGCAACAGTTTCATTGTCCGACTGCCAGCGGGGAGTTTTGTCCTTTTCCGGCAGGCTGTCGGGCGAAACGCTTGCGGTAAGCTGCTCGCCTGTTCCCGTGTCTGTAAACGTCAGGGAAGTTTTGTCGAGTGTAATGCTTTCGGGGGTAAGCGGACTTTGCGTCAAAGGTTTGAGATGCTCCGCCACTTTGTCTGTCACATTACTGAAAATCTGCCTGTATCCCCAAAAGCCTCCCGCGACGAGTACAAGCAGGACGCCTGCAGCTATTAAAATCCGCTTGACGACAGGCGGAAAAGAAGGTTTTGCTATGGTTTCCACCAAATCGCTTTCACATTCGGGACAAACGAAGTCGTCGCCCAGATTTACCTCCATCATTTCACGGGCGTCCGCTTTCTTGCAGTTGCCGAAATTGATACACTGACCTTTTCTTACTGTTAAATTCTGTGCCATATTTTTATATTTTTATACTTTTTCAATTAAATCCATTGCCTTTTCCGCACATTCCGCAAAAAACTTGCAATCGCTGTTACCTTTATTATTGTTATATTCAGGCAGGATTATTTCCCTGTAAAGATTTTGAATTTTCTTTACCAGTTCGCTTCTCCTGTCCTTATGCAGATAATTTTCCCTGATTTCCTTTTCCGTTTTTTCGCGCAGTTCTTCGCCGAAGCTTTCCGTGAAAAATTCGGAATTAAAGGGAATGTCCGTAAACTTGTCGGAAACGGGATTCAAAACTTCCTCTCCCATACGGTTTATGGAAATTGTTCCCCATGCGGATTTCCCCGTCCCGTCTTCCCTGTCGGCATACTTTACAAAACCCAGAACATTGGCGGCAATCAGATACGGAACATATTGCCTGCGAATATCCGAGGGAAGCATTTCGGCTGCCACAAACAGATCGGGAAACATTTCGCCGCTTCCTTCTGTATGCAGCACAGTACGGTTCTGGCGGGCTTCATTCGGATTGCTGACCAGATAATCGTATTTTTCCTTGAGATATTTCAAATCGTTAACGGCGCGCAGGGGGAAACAGTAGGTAATGCTCGAAACTGTGATTTCGTTTTTGCGAAGTCCGTTGGTATCCACATAAACAACAGCATTGCCCTGTACCGATTCTGTTAACGCCCGTTTCAGCCTGTCGGCAAACCGCTGAACATTTTCATTGCCTTCGATTTTCGGGAGATTTATCAAAATCCGTTTTATGAAAACGGAAGTTCCGACAACAGGAATCGGATTGTTGTTAACCGCCCGGTTGATTTCGGTGGCATTGAAAACGGCAAATACTCCGCTTTGACTGATAAGGTCTGTTGCAAACTTTTTCAAATCGTCTTCGGTTCGGAACTGTTCGCTGAGCTGTTCCAAAATACTGCGGTTGATGAGTTTTTCGTTGTTTTCAATCAGTATTTCATCGTGAATGACGACGGATTTTTCCCGTATCAGCGTGTCCAGAATCTGCAAAACGGTATCACTTGAAACAACAGCATTGGCGCGTGCAAAAGTATGTTCGCTGCCTGTTTGACTGATAATTTCTTCACGGAAGGCGCCGGCAATATTTGCCTGCCGTTTTTTGTCGCGGATAACTTCTTTTGTAAATTTCACTACGGCGTCCTTGTTGTAATACCGGATAATAGTTTCCTGCAAGTTGATGGCGCCATTGTCCTGGCAGCGCGCGCCGATTTGTTTTGCCACATCGTCCAGCGCTGCATTTACCGTATTCACAAATTTCTCGATTCGTCCGCGCAGGGCATTCAGCTTGATCGAAAGAGCGGCTAAAACGGCAACTCCAAACTGCAGACCCTCCACTTCCGTCTTTTTCAAATAGAGCTGATTCATAATGGTCGAATGTTGCTGAAGGATTTTCTTTTTCTTGCCCAGGATGTCGCCGGAAAGAAATCCGACGCTTGACCAGTCCAGCTGGCTTAATGCCCGCGCATTTTCCAGTTGATCCACAGACTGGTTCCACTGCTGGATTCTGCCTTCAAGCTCTTTGCGGCGCTGTTCAAGCGATTCAATCAGTTTATCGATCAGCTGTGTGAGATTGTGCAGGGACAGATCGCCTGTTTGCCACTGATCGAACAGATACAGTTCTATCAGCTCGGCTATTTCGCTGGCATGTTCTTCCTTTGCCTGCGTTTTCCCTTCAAAGAAGGCTTTCACGCCTGCCTTGCGGAAAAGCTTTTCGTAACCTTCCGCACAGCACTGTTCCAGCTTGTTCAGAGGCAGTTTATCCGCGCGCGCAATTTCCGTCCAGTTTGGAATCACACTGTTCCAGTAGTCTGCAAAACCCGGAAACTTTTTTTCGTCCGATTTCAATATCGGCTTGTCGAGCGTAAGATGCCTGTCGCTTATCCTCCAGCGTTCCAGCTGTTCTTTTTCTTTGACAAAGGAATTGAAATCAACATTGGAAGGCGTGTCGCGGAAGCCCAAATCGTCGTTCCAGTGATTGTAGCGTATCTGTAGCAGCGCCTGCTGTCCGAAACTGTAGGTAAAATACTCTATGATTTCTTCTTCGGGAATTATTACCCGTTTGATGCCGAAAGAACCGAATGTTTTGGAGCGTACAATATCAATCTGATCCTGTTTGGCTTTTTCACTGTTTTCAAACAGGTAGGGATCTATGTTTTCAAAACTGTACGAACGCAGAAACTGAGCGGTATTGTCGTTGTTTTCCAGAAAAATACGGCTGTATGCAAAGTCGGCGACAATCAGAGGCAACTGCCTGTGCGAATCAACGACTTTTCCGTGTTCGTTGATATTTGAATAGACATAAACGCCGTTGGCAATCTGTTTTGTCGACACGTTAATGCGGTCGGACATTCCGGTAACATCGTGCGGCTTGTATTTTTTGACCAGCAGGGCGTTTATTTCGGTCAAAGCGGCATAACCGTTGGCGTGATAGCGTCCGGCTTCGCATCCGGCAGGCGGATCAATTTCCGGAGTCATGCAATAGACTACGATATCCGTCCCCGATGTTCGGTCATTGTTTATTATTTCCGGAAATTTTCTGCGGGTTTGCGCAATTACGTCAATAATGGAACCGGAACCGGTGCCGCCTGCCAGTCCTGTAAAGATATGAATCATTAACATCGAATTGCTGCTGATTTTCTTTACTTTTTCGTATTGTGTGCCCAGGGTATCCAGATAGGACTGTACCGAGCCGCCAAACAGTATCCTGCCGGCTTTACGCTTCTGACCGGCTGCCGCGCCTACCGAACCGACGGTTTTCTGCATCACTTCGGGATCGCCGATAAAACCCTTTAAACCCGGAAAACCGCTCGGATTTTTAAATACCGTATCCAGTTCAACCCCTTTGATGTTTACAAATTCGCTTCGCGTAAAAGAAGCGTCCTGTCCGTGTACGCGAAAAGTGACGTCGCCGGGCTGCATCATCTCGGTCGTGGAATCCACATAAACGAATCCGATGGGCAACTGATTGCGTTCGTCTGCGTCAAACTCCGCAAACAAACGCTTGCGAAATGCTTTTAAAATTTTTCCTCCGGTTCCTCCCAAACCGATAAGGATATGATTCTCTGTTAAATTCATACTTTTTTACTATTATGTTGTTTCATTAAATAATTCAAAATTTCATTTCTTCACAATTCCCAGCGCTTCCAGCAATTGCGGTTTCTCATACAATGCTATACGGGCGATCGCTCTGAACTTCGAATACCATTTACACAGGGAATCAAAAGCCTCGTCGCGTTCTACGGTCGATTGTTGGGCAGTTCCCATTTCGCTCAGCTGTTTACTGTGCAAGCGTTC
>JAISDK010000260.1 GCA_031264875.1 Prevotellaceae bacterium | reverse complement strand
TTTTTGAATGGAAACCTGCCTGAAAAAGTTTTGAAACAAATGCTGGACAAATCGTACGACTTGGTTTTCCGTTCGTTAAGCAGGAAAATTCAGAATGAAATTTTAAACTCATAAATATTCTGGAAAGATGAAATTAAACAAATTAACCCCGAATTTTGCCGTAGCCGACATTCGGCAGACCGTGCAATTCTATAGCGAAAACCTGGGTTTTGAACTGGTTATGGCTGTTCCCGCAACACAGGATGGCGCAGATACACAGCTTGCAGAGGATAAAGAGTATGTATATGCGATGATGCAAAGGGAACAGGTCGAACTGATGTTTCAGCAACAGGACAGCTTTCACGAGGACATTTCCCTTGCCGGTAACGAGCCTGTTGGCGCGAGCGTTTCTTTTTACATGGAAGGAAAAGACATCGAACCGTTTTATGCCGGACTGAAAAACAGGGACATTCAGGTTTCCGACTTGAAACTGACGTGGTACGGCATAAAGGAATTTTACATGAAAGACAATAACGGCTATATTTTAGGTTTTGCCGAAGAAACAGAAAAATAACTAAATTTCAAATTATGTAATAATCCTTATCTTTGCACTTTAAAAATAATTGCCATGTTGAATAATGATAGACAGTTGCCTCTCGGCATACAGGATTTTGAAAAATTGCGCAAAGACGGGTACATTTATGTAGATAAAACAGAATATGTATATCAGTTGACGCGCACAAGCCGTCCCTATTTTCTCGGACGTCCACGTCGTTTTGGAAAAAGTCTTTTTCTGTCTACTCTAAAAGCGTATTTTCTTGGGAAAAAAGAACTTTTCGATGGTTTGACTATTGATGAACTGGAAAAAGACTGGATAGAATATCCGGTCTTGTATTTGGATTTTAATAAAGCAGTATATAAAAGCGAGCAAACACTTAATGCCGTTCTGGATTCTATATTGAAAGAATATGAACAGGAATGGAACATCAAAGACATATCCAGCGAACTGTCAATACGGTTTGATAACTTGATAAAGAAAGTATTTAAGCAAACCGGTCGCAAAGTAGTCGTTCTTGTGGACGAATACGACAAACCTCTGGTAAATACACTGGATAATGGAGACCTCAATCAATCCATTCGCGATGTACTGAAAGGTTTTTACGGCGTACTGAAAAACGCCGACGCCAGTTTGCGCTTTGTCTTTCTCACCGGAGTAACAAAATTTTCGAAAATCAGCGTTTTCAGCGACTTAAACCATCTGACGGATATTAGTCTGAATAAAAAATATGCCGGAATCTGCGGCATACCCGAAACAGAGCTAATTCAATATTTCCAACCGGAAATCAAAGCATTAGCCGAAGAAAATGAACTCTCATACAAAGAAACGCTTGCAGAACTGAAAAAGCATTACGACGGTTATCATTTTGCCAAAGAAAGCGAGGATATATACAATCCGTACAGTGTTTTGAATACTTTTTATAACAAAGATATCCGCGACTACTGGTTTGAGACCGGTACGCCTACTTTCCTTGTAAAAATGCTCAAAGAAAGCAATTTCGAAATTCCGGATTTAGAAAACAGTGTGCATATTTCCGTCGATGATATTATGGATTACAGAGCCGAAGAATATAATTCTTCCATCCCCTTACTGTATCAGAGCGGATACCTGACAATCAAAGAGTATAACAGGGAATACGACGAATACATACTCGGTTTTCCGAATGAAGAAGTCAAATACGGCTTTTTGAAAAGATTGCTTCCGGCTTTTGTTCCACTATCTGCAAGTTCTCTAAAGTTTTCTGTAACACACTTTGTCTAAGCGCTCCGTGCGGGCGACGTTGAGGGTTTCATGAACAATATGAGAGCCTTTTACGCGAGTATTCCCTACGACCTGATGGACAATAAAGACAAGGATGAACAGTATTATCAATTCATTTTTTATATTTTAATAACGCTGATGGGACAGTTTGTGCAGACAGAAGTGAAAACATCTGCCGGTCGAGCTGACGCCATAATAAAAACAGCCGACACGATTTATGTTCTCGAGTTCAAAATGGCGAATCACGGTACTGCAGAAGAAGCGCTGGGACAAATAGACGAAAAAGGCTATCTCATCCCATTCGCCGCCGACGGACGAAAATTAGTGAAAATCGGCGCAGAGTTCAGCGAAAAAGAACGGGGTTTAAGCCGATGGAAATTGATAAGTGATAATTGAATGAATTATAAACTTGAGATGAATGGAGACTATGGACATGGTGTCTTTCACGTTAAAATTCAGAAAATGTTTAAGGCGAGAATGAAATATGACAGAAAAACAGACTGGCTGAAGCTGTATTTCGAACAGTATAATTTTGGAGAGAGTCAGGCGAAACATCTGTTGATAACTCAATTTGTCAATGCTTTAATTATTCAAAAAGTGAAGAAAGAGTAAGGGCTTTCCTACTGTTATGAAGTTATTGTCAAGCGGAAGCATGTTTAATGACAGGGAAAACTTTTTCAGAATACTGGAGAAAATTACGGGAATCAACGAAAAGAATTTTAATAAAGAAGTGGGGAAAAATTAATACAGAGTATTTAAGTCATCGGGTTTAATTTCTCCGCAGATAGCTTTTTCGAGTTCTTTTTTGACGTTTTCGTTATTGTGGTATTTGCCCTGGAGGTAAAACAGTTTGGTCAAAGCGGCTTCGAAAGTGATATCCTTTCCCGAAACGACCCCTGCTTTTTTGAGTTGACGACCGGTAGTATATTTCTCGGGATCGACT
>JAISDK010000243.1 GCA_031264875.1 Prevotellaceae bacterium | reverse complement strand
CGCCCGTCAAAGTCGCCGTACTGCCCCTGGTAAAGAAAGACGGTCTTCCCGAAAAGGCCAAAGAAATCATGAACACGCTGAAATTCGAGTACAACAGCCAGTACGACGAAAAGGATACTATCGGCAAACGTTACCGCCGTCAGGACGCAATAGGTACACCATTCTGTATTACAATAGACAATCAAACGCTTGACGACGATACGGTTACAATACGCTATCGGGATACAATGGCTCAGGAACGGGTTACTGTTGCCTCCCTGCCGTCTGTGCTCGACAGGCTGGTAAACATGAAATATCATTTACAGAATTTGGAATTAGAAACTATTAAATATTAATAAATTGAAGATTATTTTTAAACCGTTGCCGTTTGCTGTAACCCTCCTGTTTTTAACCGTTGTCGGTCATGCCCAAAAGCCTGACGCGGGCGCCGAGATAGCGCTGAACAAGTATGGCAGGTTGCTTCATCTTATCGACAAGTATTATATAGATACCGTCAATCAGCAGCAAATCATCGAAAAAGCCATAGTCAGCACATTGAAGACACTCGACCCACATTCCTACTATATCTCCAAAGATGAATATAATGCAATGACTGAACCTCTGGAAGGAAATTTTGAAGGAATCGGCATCGAATTTAACATACTCGAAGATACACTGATAGTAGTATCTCCGCTGTCGGGAGGACCTTCGGAAAAAGTGGGACTGATGAGCAGCGACCGTATAATAAAGGTTGACGGAAAAAACATTGCAAATATAAATCTCACAATTGAAAAAGTACATTCCCTGCTTCGAGGCCCGAAGGGAAGCCTGATCACAGTAACCATCAAACGTGGCAGTTCCATAACAGATTATGAAATCGTGCGCGACAAAATTCCAATCAACAGCCTCGACGCTGCCTACGAAGTAAAACCGGGGCTTGCATATCTCAAATTGAGCCGGTTTGCCAAAAGTTCAATCAACGAAATCGAGGACGCTTTTGCCAAGTTCAAAACCCCCAAGTCACTTATCCTGGACCTGAGAGGCAATGGCGGAGGATACATGAATATTGCAAGCGCTCTGGCTGACCAGTTTTTCGGCAGGGGAAAACTTCTTGTATATACCGAAGGCCGATTTTTCCCTACACAAAAGGAAATATCTACAGACTACGGCCTTTTTAAGAATGGAGGTCTCGTGGTTCTCATCGACGAAGCCTCGGCATCGGCAAGCGAAATCGTATCCGGCGCTATTCAGGATCAGGACAGAGGAATCATCATCGGAAGACGCTCATTCGGAAAAGGATTGGTACAAAGCCAGTTTCCCATGGGCGACGGTTCTGCTGTACGCCTGACCATTGCAAGATACCATACCCCTTCGGGTCGGGCAATTCAATCGCCATACGAAAAAGGTAATACGGAACAGTATTACAAAAATCTTAGCAACAGAGTCTCGGCAGAGGCTTTCAGCGCCGACAGCATAGTGTTTCCCGATTCACTGAAATACAGCACACTGGTAAACAATCGCGTCGTGTATGGCGGAGGAGGAATCATGCCCGACATTTATGTGCCCTTAGACACATCGAAGTACTCGAAATACAGCGGCAATCTGAACCGGAAAAACATTGTTTCACAGTTCATTTCAGCCTTTATTGACAAAGACAGAAAATCGCTTCAGGAGAAGTATAAAACCTTCGACAAATTCAAACAGTCCTTTGTCGTAAGCGCCGGACTGTTTAACGAAATGGTTGCTTTCGGCGAAAAAAAAGGTGTTCCGGCAGACGAGGAAGGAATAAAAATATCAGGCACCTTTATCAGGCAATACATGAAGGCGCTCATTGCCCGCAATTTATTCGACTTTTCCGCCTATTTTGAAATAATCAACGAAGGCGATCATACTTACGAAAAGGCGGTCGAAGTACTCGACAACTGGGATAAATACAGAAAAGAATATCTTAAAGAAAAGTAAGCCATAAGACATTTATATTTATGGCGGAAAATAAACAACAATATTGTATATACATAAAATGATTGATATGCCGTTTATTCTGAAGTTCCTTAAATTTTGCACAGTAGGTCTTTCGGGAATGATTATTGATTTCGGAACAACCTGGCTATTGAAAGAAAAACTAAACGTAAACAAATACATTGCAAACAGTTGCGGCTTTATTCTGGCAGCCTCGTCCAATTATATGCTAAACCGCATCTGGACATTTGGAAGTCACAGTCAGCGAATTGCTTCCGAATACTTTTCGTTTGTAGGCATTGCTGTCATCGGACTTGCATTGAACAATCTTATCGTCTTTTTACTTTCAGACAGATTGAAACTGAATTTTTACCTGTCGAAAATTGTTGCTGTCGGCGTTATCACAATATGGAATTTCGGTATGAACTTTCTATTTACGTTCAAAGAATTATGAGCTTACATTATGATGATGCGATTTTTTTGTATGTTTGCAGAAAAATTAAAACTATATTTTTAATAAAATATCATTGAATATGAAATTATTAACAGGAAAAACAGCGCTGATTACAGGAGCTGCCAGAGGTATTGGCAAGGCTATCGCGCTGAAAATGGCGGAAGAAGGCGCAAATGTCGCGTTCACGGATCTTGTTCTATCCGAAGCAACGGAACAGTTGGAGAAAGAACTGCAAACAAACGGAATTAAGGCAAAAGGCTATGCCTCCAATGCAGCTAATTTCAATGAAACGCAGAAGGTTGTTGGCGAAATCCTGAAAGATTTCGAGCGCATAGATATTTTGGTAAACAATGCCGGTATCACAAAGGACGGAGCAGTAAAACGTATGACCGAAGAACAGTGGGACGCGGTAATTACGGTAAACCTCAAATCCGTATTCAATTTCACCAAAGCCGTACAGCCGGTTATGTGGAAGCAGGCAGGAGGAAGCATAATCAACATGAGTTCGGTTGTAGGCGTATCGGGCAATGCCAATCAGGCAAACTACGCCGCATCGAAAGCCGGTATTATCGGGTTCACAAAATCGGTGGCAAAAGAATTTGGAGTACGCGGAATACGCTGTAACGCAATAGCCCCCGGATTTATCGAAACCGAAATGACAGCCGCTTTACCCGAAGAAATCCGCAAGTCGTGGATAGAAAAAATACCTCTCCGTCGAGGCGGTACATCCAACGAAGTTGCAGGAGTAACCGTGTTTCTTGCATCCGATTTATCATCGTATGTCAGTGGACAGGTGATTAACGTTTGCGGGGCAATGAATACTTGACAATTCTCTTCAGTACTGAATATTGAAAAAAATACACTTAAAAAAGATGACGCATAAACGAGAAAGAAAAGCCACAAAACGAAGAATCCGCTTGATTTTCGTGGTAGGACTGCTCGTCGGTGTTTTGCTGATGTTTTTCGGAAACAGATATTTAGATTACACATCCACCGACGAATACTGCATGTCGTGCCATATTCATCCCGGCGCCGACGAATCGTGGCAACAATCGTCACACCATAACACAAAAAGCGGAGTAGTGATTCATTGCATCGATTGTCACCTCCCGCCCAAAGGCTCTTTTAATTATTTGTGGACTAAGGGAAAAACGGGACTTAAAGATATGTGGTCATACTATACAAAAGACAGCGCGTCTTTCGACTGGCAGCAAAGAAGCCGTCTGGATTACGCCGTCAAGATAGTTTACAATGAATCGTGTGAAAAATGCCACGAAAGCCTGTTTACAACAGGGCTTTCGGGCGAAGGAGCAGTAGCGCATCTCTACTATGTAGAAAACAGGGAGAAACTGGATTTGCAGTGTATTAGCTGTCATCTTGACGCAGGTCACTATAATCCCGACTATTCGCACTCAGTCAACGACCTCTTCGGCTCAAGTGAAGACATGCCGATGGAAATATACGATTCGGCAACAAAGCTGACCGGATTCGCAAATTTCACCGAAAAAGTACCGGGTACGCCGGTAGCCTTCAATATGATTGCTGTTCCCGGAGGAACATTCAAAATGGGAAGTCCGGCGAATGAACCGTACCGAAAGAACGACGAAGGTCCTGTACGCGATGTTACCGTAAGTTCGTTTTATATGAGCGAAGTAGAAGTTGTATGGAGCGACTACGAAGCATTTTTCAGAGAAACACGTTCGGAAGGGCGCCTTGACCCCAATACAATAATGGAAAAAAACCGGAATGCTGTTGATGCTGTAAGCGGCCCTACGCCTTTCTATGGACAGGCCGACCAGGGATGGGGATTCGGTAAAAATCCCGCCATCACAATGTCGCATTATGCAGCGCAGGTATATTGTCAGTGGCTGTCAATCAAAACAGGAAAGAAATACCGTTTGCCCACCGAAGCAGAATGGGAATACGCCGCCAGAGGCAACACTTCCTCTCCATATTTCTTCGAGGGAAATCCGAAGAAATTTACGCGCGACAGATGGTGGAACAGTATTTTCGGCGTTGATACCGCTGTGATTAGCACGTATGTAATATATGCGGAAAATTCGGGCGGACGGACGCATCACGCCGATAAAGTAGCTGCCAATCCTTTCGGACTCAAAAATATGCTTGGCAATGTGATGGAATATTGTTCTGACTGGTATTCCGAAA
>JAISDK010000091.1 GCA_031264875.1 Prevotellaceae bacterium | reverse complement strand
CCAGCAGTGGCGGGTTGTGAACCGTATCCGTAATTTCCTTTGTACAGCCGTTTGCGTCGGTAACAATGACAGTGTATATTCCGTGCGTTACCCCGTTAAGCGAAGCTGCGGTTTGGTTCCTGTCATTCCAGACATATTCGTATGGCGCTGTTCCACCCTTTGCTTCGACGGACACGGACGCATCGGCAGAATTGAAGGCTTTTGGCTCGACATGACTAATACCCGGCGTCAATTCGCCGGGCGAACTTATTTGCACTTCATCATTGTCCGTGCATCCCCGATTGTCGGTGATTACGTATGTATGGACGCCTTCCGGCAATGAACTGTTCAGCATCTCCGTATTTCCGTCCGACCATAAACAGAAGTATGGCTTCGTACCTCCCTTAATCAGTATCTGCACAGAGCCATCGGTATCATATTTACAGTCAAGCGGGTTTTTGAGATAGTCATGCTTAGCCGTTAACAGGGCGGGCTGGTTGAAAATCAAAATGGAAGAAGATTTATTATTTTCAATGTCTGTAACTTCCACCTTGTATATACCTTCGCCGACATTGGACAGAATGTCTGAATTTTCATCGGAAAGAATACCGTCAACTTCATTTTCTATCCTGCACCATTGATATTTATAGTTTTTACCAGCGCCGCCTGTGGCAATGGCTTGCAATATCCCGTCGTTGCGACCGTAACACGAAATGGAATCGACAACAGCGATTTTCACTTCCAGAGGATATATCACGCGGGGATAAACAGTTTCGGAGCATCCGCGCACATCCGTTACCGTTACAGTATATGGAAGGTCGCTTGCCGGAATATCTGTAAGCGTACGCTTCCCGCTGTTACTGAAATTCCATGAATATGAATAAACAGGCGTGCCGCCGTTGACATTCAGCGTTACAGCGCCATCGGAAGCATCGTATGCCGAGGGTAAGGACACAATGGAAGAAACGCTTAATAAATCGGGAGAATTAAACGTTATATCGGATGAAGTTGCGATGTAATCGGCAATTGCATCGTCATAGCAGTAAACTTTGATTCGGTAAATTCCGGCGTTTACATTCGACAGTTCACTTTCGCTTGCACCGGTAATTAGAATTTCCTGATTTTTATCAATCCTGTACCACTGAAATTCATAATTTGGCTGTACTCCTCCTTTTGCTGTTGCTTTTAGGCGACCGTCGGCTCTGCCGTAACACGAAATGGAATCTTCAATCAAAATACTTGCTTTCAAAGGATATACGAGTCGTGTCGAGAGAGTTTCCGTACAGCCTCTGTGGTCGGTTACCGTCAGATTGTAAAACGTATGTCCTGAAGGAAGTCCCGACAGTCTGTTGCCTGTCTGTCCGTTGTAATCCCAGAGATATGTATATCCGGGAATGCCGCCCGATACCGTAACTGCTATTTCTCCGTCGCTTGCATCGGCAGATGAGGTTAAAACGACGTCATGGTCGATTTTCAACTGTTCGGGATGATTAAATTCAAAATTCCCTGATTTAGAAACGTTATTTTCGACATCTTTTACTTCAACATAATATATGCCTGACTCAACATTCGCCAGAATATTACCCGTTGCAGCGAACGGTATATTCCTGCCATATTCTACCTTGTACCAGCTGTATGAATAATCTGAGCCTACGCCTCCTGTAGCAACTGCCGCAAGTGTTCCATCGCTGCCAAGATAGCAACTGATTGAGTCTGTCACTGCAATTTCTACCGCAAGGGGATAGATGACTCTTGGATATAATGTGGCAATACACCCTTTTGAATCGGACACTGTTGCAGTATATGGGACGTCGTTTGCCGAAATGCCGGTAAGCGGATTTGAGACAACATTATTATCAAGTGCATACGAATATGGCGCTGTTCCTCCGTCAGCCCTTATTGTGATCTGTCCGTCGGAAGCGTTATAAGCGCCCGGTAAATCAATTGTGTATTCGGCAGTTAAAAGTTCGGGCTGAGGTAAATTGATAATATTCGATGTCTGTGTATTGTTTTCAATATCGGTTGCTTTGACAAAATATTTTCCTGTGAATACATTGTTTACAGTTGAAGACTTTCCTGATGAAATTTCTTCTTCATAATTCGAATCTTCATTTATCATGTACCATTTGTAGGAATAATCCGTTCCAACACCTCCCACGGCTGCGACTTCCAGTGTTCCGGTACCGTCGTAACATGGAATGGAATCTTTTATGGAAACTGCAACAGTAAGCGGGAAAATCACACGGGGATTAAGTTCAACACTGCATCCTTTTGCATCGCGGACAATTACGCTGTAGGGATTATCCCGTGCCGGTATGCCTGCCAGCGGATTTGTTACGGCTTTGTTATCCAGAGTATGTGAATATGGAGGAGTTCCACCCGATGCAGTTACAGTTATCGTACCATTGGCGGCGTCGTGAGCCGATGGAGTAAAAATGGCATATTCTGCAGTCAATTGCGATGGCTGCGCGACTGTCAGGTTTTCCGATGTTTCCACATTGTTTTCAACATCGATTGCTTCTGCGCGATATATGCCTTGCAGAACATTCGTCAGTATATTGCCCTCTGCCGGCAAAAACCGGGAAATTCCATCGTCGACTTTATACCACCGGTAAGAGTAATCCTTTCCAACCCCGCCGACAGCTGTGGCTTTCAGCGTTCCTGTGCCGCCATAACAGTCAATTGAATCGTTTACGGCAATTTCTACGCTCAACGGGTAAATCATGCGAGGCTTGAGTTCCACACTGCATCCTTTGGCGTCGGTTACGGTTATTTGATATGGATTGTCTCTTGCCGGAATACCTGTTATCGGGTTAGTTGTCGTCTGATTATCCATTGTACAGGAATATGGAGCAGTACCGCCGGAAACTTTTATTTCGATTTTCCCATTGGAGGCATTGTGTGCAGAAGGTAAAAAGATCGTATCTTTTGCAACAAGCAATGTTGGTTGCGGAATATCGACGGCAAGGGATTTTTCATGATTATTTTCCAGGTCAATTGCCCGCACCATATATTTGCCTGTTGTCAGGTTATCAATATATCCTGATTTTCCTGAAGCAATTTCTTCTTCATAATTGTAATAATCTTCGTTGATTTTATACCATTTATATAAATAATCTGTTCCTACGCCGCCGGTAGCCTTTGCCTGCAGACTTCCCGCAGCTCCAAAACATGGAATCGAATCGGCGATTTTGAGTTCAACTGCCAAGGGATGGATAATACGGGGATTGAGTACGACTTTGCATCCCTTTGCATCGCTTACCGTTACCGTGTAGGGATTATCTCTTGCAGGGATACCGGTCAGGGAGTCTGCTGTAGAACTGTATCCGTCCCACGCGTATGAATATGGTAACGTGCCGCCCAAAGCCAAGACTTTTATTTTTCCGTCGGAAGCGTTGTACGCCGACGTCAAACCGATTTCGCATGTCGCTGATAACTGCACAGGCTGGAGAAAGTCAAAATTTCCGTATGCGGTAGTGTCATTTTCGTCTTTCACTCTTACACGGTATGTGCCTTTGCCTGCATTCTGCAACATTGCGCCTTCGCTTATATACTCGAAATTGTTGTCTGCATTCAGGAAATACCAATGGTAAATTTTGTTTGACTTACCGCCCCTGACAACGGCTTTCAGGTTTCCAAAGCCTCCAAAACATGCAATTTCCTTTTCCGCAACAATATCCGCTTCCATTGGATAATAAATGACAGAAATGTCATCAAGCGCGGTTGAACAGCCGTTCACGTCGCTGACCTTAACCATGTACGGTTCATCCATTGCGGGAACATTTGCAAGCGGATTTACTGTCGAACCATTATGTACCCACTGATAGGAATATGGAGGCGTGCCGCCACTCGGTTCGATTTTTATCTGTCCGTCGGAAGCGTCGTATTGCGAAGGTTCGATTATAAAAGCCTCGGCAGTTAGAAGGGCAGGCTGTTGTATTTCAAACTCCCCGGCAAGAGCTGTAACATTGCGCCCGTCAGTTACCTCTACACGGTAAATTCCGGTAGCGACGCCATTCAATGCAGAGCCTGAAACACCGTTAATACGAACAAAATCGCCGGCAGCATTTTTTGAATACCATCTGTATGTCTTGCCGGCTGCGCCTCCGGTAACAGTAACGCGGAGTTTCCCGTCATTCCTGCCATAACATGAAATTTTACTGTCTTCAACAATAGTAGCCTCCATAGGATAGTAAACTACATAAATATCGTCGAGCGTTGTTATACAGCCATTCGCATCACGAACAGTTACCTCGTATGGTTCATCTCGTGCGGAAACGCCTGTCAAGGTACTTGTCGTCGAATTATTGTCCCATTTATATGTATAAGGAGATGTGCCGCCGCTTGGCGTTACTGTTATTTTTCCATCGGATGCATTGTGTGCTGCAGGTTGAGTAATATTTGATGAAGCGGACAATTGTGCCGGTTGTGAGAGTTCAAAAATTTTGGATTCGGCAACAGCGCTTTTAGCGTCTGTCACTTTCACGCTATATTTCCCGGTTTTTCGACCCGGCAGTACGGAAGAACTTGACAAAGAAGGATAGATTTTATTGCCTGCCGCGTTTATCTCGAACCATTCGTATTGATAGTTTGTGCTTACTCCGCCAGTGGCAATAGCCGATAATGTTCCTGTTCCGCCATAACAGAGAACAGGCGCCGTTACAGTAATTTCCACACCCAAATCGTATATCAGTTCGACGTCAAGTGTTTCGATACAGCCTTTGGCGTCGGTAACCGTTACCCGGTATGGAGTGTTGCTTGCCGGAATGCCCGTCAATGGATTTGCGGTTAAATTGTTGTATTGCCACTTGTATGAATACGGATATGTTCCGCCTGTCGCAGTTATGGTAATTTTTCCATCGGAAGAGTTGTGCGCCGTCGGTTTGACAATTGAGGATGCGAGTTTTAACTGTGCAGGTTCGGAAAGCGTAATATCTTCGGAGGTTTTGGTAACATTGCGACTGTCGGTTACTACGGCATAATAGACGCCTGCGGCTACATTATTCATCGTAGATGCGGTAGCGCCGCTGATGACAGAGGATGTATTGCCCGTCCTGCGATACCATTTATACGTTCTGCTCGAAGTACCTCCTGTTACTGCGGCTGTAAGTTTGGCGTCGTTTCCTCCGTTGCACGAAACTGTCTTGTCTGCATTAATCCTTATACTAACAGGGTATATAACATATATATCGTTAATCGCTGTTGTACAGCCTTTGGCGTCAGTTACAGTTACAGTATATGGATTATCCCGTGCAGAAACGCCTGTCCGCGGGTTTGCCGTCGAATTGTTGTCCCACTTGTAAGTATAGGGAGATGTACCGCCAGACGGCGTTATTGTGATTTTCCCGTCGGATGCATTATGTGCCGAAGGCAGGGCAACTGATGATTGCGCAGTCAGTAGCGCCGGTTGTCCAATCGCTGCGGATTTATCAACATAGCATCCATTTTTGTCTGTTACTTTCACGGATATATTTCCGGCAGATAATCCACTGATGTTTGCCGAATTTGTTCCTGTGGCGCTGTTATTTCTTTTCCATGCATACGTATATGGCGCCGTTCCGCCGGAAACAGTTACTGCCACGCTGCCGTCAGTGCCTCCATTACATTTAGGATTAGTAACACTAATATCAGAAACATTTAACGCTGACGGTTCTGTTAATGTAAAAACAGATGAAGTTGTGGAATTCCCGTTACCGTCGAGTACGGTTACACCGTATTCGCCGTTGGATAAATTTTATATAATAACGCTACTTGGAAATGCCTGTTCACTTCCTGTATTTCCGTTAGTGATTAATTTGTATTTTTGATATGGCGATACGCCGCCCTTAACAGTTATTTTTAAACTGCCATTGGCGTCGCCATTGCATTTTATTGCACTGTTCAATTCGGTTGTTACTTCAAGAATGTCAGGTTCAGTCAATTCTAATGAATATACATCGTAGCAGGCTTTACAATTACTTTCGCCTCCCGTCGATGCATTATCGTATTTGCTGTCTTTGACTGTGACGGAGTATGTTCCCTTACCGAGATTTGTTGCTTTGTCAGGCTGCGAAGGAGTGAATGTCGCTCCATCTTTTTTCCACTCATAAGTATAACTGCCGGTTCCTCCTGTGGCGGATACTGATATTTCTCCATTTGTCAATCCGTATCCGGTGGGCGTTTTGGAATTGACGCTATTAAATTTAAGCGGATTCGCCGGCTGACTGATTGTTTTCGTAACAGTAATTACATTTTGATTGTCATTTTTTGGCTCGCAATTCTTATTATCCACGAGACGGACTGTATAATTTCCGGCGATTAAGCCGGAAAGAGTATAAGTTCCCGTTCCTGCTATATCTGTGCTTACTTCAGCGTTTCCATTATGCGAATAGTATATTTTGTAAGGACTTGTACCACCGCCGATATTTACGGGAATTTTTCCGTCATTACCTTCATGACACGATACGTCGGAGGATGTTCCTCCGGTAAATGTCAATTTCGGAGGATCCTGGACTGTTACTGTACATTTATGTTTTTCCGCACCCGTAAAAGTAGCATATATATTTAAACTTGGATTTGAAGAGTACGGATATTTTCCAAGCAGGTCAAATACATATTCCCCAGCCGCAAGTCCATTAATTGTATAGGAATTATCACTGCCAAGCGAGGTTATGTTGGCATAACTTTCTTTAAAAACATTATTGACGCCTATGCTTAACGACTCGCTGGACAGCAAGGCGTCACTGAATTTTAACTGTATTGACGCATTGCTTTCTCCCTTACAACTGTTTCGAGTTACGACATAAGATATAATGGTCGGAGACGATTTCTTTCCGTCCAGCACGATAATTTCAGATTGTTTATAAGAATAGTTAATACGTATCCTGACCTGTTTCTTCGTTTTAACAATTTTTTCGACAAAATCGCTCATCAAATCATTTCCGCAAATTGAAATCTCCGACTTTCCATTGCCTGAAGAAATGGTTTGCCATGCATCGCCTACAAATTCGCTTTTGTAGAGCCAGAATCCACCTTCTTCGTAACAATCGCCATGAAATGAACTATATTCCTCGCTCTGACAATGCGCACAATTATCTTTAGTATAGTCATACGGAATGCAGCGTTCGTTGTCATATCCGTAAGAATTAGGATAATAATTCGGATTCGGTATATAATCAGGAACCCATTTATCTTTAACCTGCTGTATTGATCCTGTCTGATATTCCCACTTAAAACTGCCTGAAGGGTAAGTCTCTTTTGCCTTGATTTTTATTTTGTGCTTATCGGGCAGGATATTCAGATCGCTGCTCAAATCATTTTCATATTTCAAAGTAATATTGGCAGGATATATTTTGACAGTAAAATTACCTGAATATCCTTCATATAAATTTCTTCCCTGAGAGTCTTTATAACTCGATGAATATGATTTTTCATAAGTTCCTCCGGAAAAACTAAACGGTATTTCACAATATCCTTTATATGCATCTCCATTATTACACCCACTTATATTACTCCATGTGCGTCTTGTCTCGACTTTTAGCTTGACAATTTTGTTATTGTATTGAAAAGCATTTTTTCTGGTTGTACTCCATGTTGTACTTTTGGGTATTCCCCCTAAATTATAATTCCATAATTCTTTTTCTGTATTATTCTGTAATACAGCAGTCACCTTGCAGAAATTACTGCAACCGGAACTGTTACTGCCACTCCCTCTGTTAAATGTAGCATATATTTCTATTGTATATTCCTGGGCATTAAGATTGCCTATTATGCCGGAAACTAACAGCATATAACAAAACATAAATTTTTTCATGACAAATTATATTTAGTGAAGGAAAATTAATAACAAATAACAATGTGAACTTTCTGAATTGCTTCGTTCGCAATGCAGGACGAAGCAATCAGGGATATCGAAAGCAAGGGGTGTCCGAAACCCGCAGGCTTGGTTTGCGACTTTTTACGACAGAAATGGTAACACGGAAAAACAGGAATGAAATAAAACTTGAAAATAAGTAAATGTTATATAATAACAATGAGAACTTTCTGGATTAATATTTTATTTTCACTGACTTGCTTTTTGTATTTTTCCCATTTTTCAATACAGCGCGAATTATGTACTGATAAATCGTATTTGGAGAAAGATTATTGTCGATAATTTCGTGTTGATCGCTTTGCAGAGCTTTCCACAAAGACATGTTTTCTCCGTTTTCGCTTTTGTACAGTTCGTAATACTGTACGTCCTGCAATTTGTCGCTCCATTCGAGTTTCAGCATTTTATTCTGCCTGTCCACAACTGCGTTAAAATAGTCCAATTCCATATTTTGCCGTTTCGAAAATCCGGTAAATACCGTTAACTCATTCGATGGAGGCGATTCCAGCCAGTTACTTTTCAATGCAGTAACAGCATAAACATACGACACGCCGGCTGTTGCTGAAGTATCGACATAATTTGTTACAGACATGTTGTCTATTGATTTAAGCAATGTTTCAGGCATGTATCCTGTTCCTTTTTCGTGACGCCAGACACGATGCTGCGTAACATTGGCGTCGGAACTGTTTATCCACTGTATTTCAATCCCGTCTTCCCTAACCTTGTATCCTGAAATTACCGGCGATGCAGGCGGAATAATGTCCGGTTTTTCCAGTTCCAGCAACTTGGAGAAATCCGATTGATTGTATCGTAAATCTACAGCCGAAAGCGTGTAGTACACTTTGCGGTTCAGGCTGTTGATATCGACGGCGTCTTTATAGACGGTATCTTTCAAAGCGATATCGAAAAGCGGAACAGGCTCGTCGTCTTTCAGGAACGACCTGTAGATTTTGTATCCCAGCAAATCGGCTTCGGTATTTTTCTTCCACCGGACAGTTACTATTCCGGCGCTGTCAATTTTGCCCTGCAATTCCAGGGGAATCGCAGGAGGAATGGAATCGGCAGGCTGAACCAGTACGGGAAATGATTTTCGCGGTTCGCCTTCGTATGGAACTGCCGTTATGATGAAATAGTTTGCCGGATTGAGTTCTTTGAACAAAAGTGAACGTCTCGCAGGTTCCATGTTTCCAAGAACTGTAATATAATGTTTGTCGGGAGAATCCGAGCGGCTTAGTTCAAAAGACTTGACAAGATCGTTTTCGCGTTCATCAAATTCCCATTCCAGTTCCATTTCTCCACGGCTGTTCAGATTTACCTTACTTATACCAGGCGCATGCGACAGCATGCGTACCCCTTTCCCGGCAATGGAATCCGAAGGCGGTCCAATTTCTCCGAAAGGAGTAATTCCACATATTCTGTAATAATGTTTTGCAGTATTATCAATTAACGAATCAAGAAAATACATGCGATCTTCTTTATTATTCAAACTGGTAACCGGAATACCCTCTATTCGTTTGAAATTTCTTCCGTCTGCCGATTTTTCGACAAAGTAGGAATTGTATATATTACCCAGCACGCTGTAGTTCCAAACCAGCATCACGCTTTTGTCTCCGAAAACAGCCGTCAGTCCTGCCGGCTTGGGCAGTTCTTCATATTCGTCCATTGCCGCAAAACTTGCTCCAAATTCGATTTTCAAACGCCCGGTATCGGGCATGACGGGGATTATACGATACAGATAACGCTCACCCTGCTCGACTGTATTATCGCGCCAGCCCCAGCCCGCCATACATGCCGCTTCAAAATCCTGGTCAGCGGCATACAGCGACATGGCAAAACGCTGTTCCAATTCCTGCGACAGATTAATGATCCTGGCTATTCCCTGCGCATCTCCTCCCGACAGCTCGAAATCTTCGCCGTATAAAGCTTGTGCAATGACTGCGGCATAATCGCTGTTTTGAACCGGAGTTTCCCATTCATGCAGCGGTCTGGCTTTGACGGGATTTTGATTCAGTATTTTTTTTTCAGATTCCGATAATATGCTGTCATTCCTGACAATTGTATAGCGCTCAATGTTGAATCCGTACCGGTTTGTCTGCCTCCATACTACAGGACTCGACGCCGCCCAGCGTAACAATATGGCGTTCTTTTGAACTCGCGAACGCACACTGATTCGTGCAGTATCCTGTCCCGACGCGCCGTTGCCTGTCGCAAAATACAGTAATGACAGTATCAACAATGTCTTGTATTTCATATTATTTAATGAAATTATAATATATAAACGTTTGTTTCGTTCCCGACGTTTTTCCGGGCAGAACATATTGCAGCCTTATGTTATAGTATCCAAAAATAATAAACGGAAAACTGTCCTGATAAAATCGTTCCAGCCCCGCAGGAGGATTATTCTGCCAGTGGTTTATGATCTGTCCTCTCAAATTAATATAGTCGTCCTTGTAAATACGCGGCAAATCATAAATATACGGAAAATATTTTCGCGCCAACTCGTTGTAATTGTTATTCTCTATCTGTGTACGGTATGCCGAATTTACAAGTACAGCCCTGGACGGAGGTATTCCATAAGGTTCCTTTTCCCTGGTTGTGATATTGATATTACCCGGAGGATAATCTGTATAAATCAGCGGATTTATTATTGTTGTGAAATACTCGTCATCCATAGTTGCCTCAACTTTTAGCAAAGGATTATTGCCGCTGAATTCTGTTCCCGCAAGTTCGATTACATCAAACGGTTCTCCGGACGTGATTTCATATTGCAGACTGATAACATCCGAAGCATATTTTTCGGTAAAGGCATCACCTTTTGTTATTGCATTAAATTTTTCGGCAAAAGTATTGTGTGCGCTCGACGAAAATTCATAGTTCAACAGGCTTTTACCTGCTTCGCCCTGAATTATTTGCCCTGCTTTTGCATCACGTACAGTAATATCATTGTCATTGTCGCTGCCGGCATATGAAGTGCGTCGCTGTGTATCAGCGCTTGTTTCTTTAGCTTTTGCAAAACTTAGCAGGTCAAATTTGTATTTGCCGTTTATGGCAAGCGAGGGTATTGTATATGCAATGCGATTTAATTGTGTATTATAATTATTGAAACTCTGCTCTTTTGTATCGCCGTTTTCCCGACTGATGCGTATTTTGTGACTCATGTCGGACGTGAAGAGATAGCTTTGTCCGCGTTTTAACTGTACATAAGCCTCTGTACTTTCTTTCGGATAATAATACCTTTGTCCAATAACAGGATAACAATATTCGATATTGTGCAGCGGAATTATGTCCGGCGCATCGCCGGTAGTAAATGTTATTTCCTTTTTTTCTTCGGCTATTTGTCCTCCCGTACTGACCGCAAGCCATCTGTTGTTTGTCCATTCTTCAAATCTGACGCGCACCGTAACTTTCAAAGGCGTCCTGGGAGGCAGGATTTCGTGAGAGAAAAAGGAGACGGCATCGCTACTGTTGTTCCATGTTGTTTTGCCGTCTATTGCTTTTCCTTTATCCGACACGGAAAATTCCTCCAGCTTGAGTTTGTATTTTTTTATTCCCTGATCGTCTTCCATTTCAAATTCTTTGCCTATCGGCATATTAAAGGCAACTTGCGGGGCGGCAAAAACATCAACATCGTTAGACCCGCTTGACGGGCTTATATCGCCAATCATCATTGCGTCCAGAGGGCTGCCTCCCGGTTGCATTATTTCGCATTTTTCGCCGATTGCAAGTTTCAGGCGCACGTTTCCCTTCACTAAGCCTCCAAGCAAATCGAATGTTACTCCAAGGTAACCGGTAAACCACGAAGGATTTGGCAGTCCTGCCTGCAAAAGCGTGGCTGCTGCGCCTTTTATGACCGGTATTTTCTTTTTGACGAACAGAAGGTTTATGTTTACGCCTGCTTCTCCCTGCAAATAGGCGTATGCCTGACCGTTTGCATACCAGCCGTCGATACCCATTGGTCCGCTCCTGCCCTTGCACTGTGCATCCTGATAATCCTTCAGCATAATGTCAAAGCCTAAACCTGCGTCGAAACTGGCGTAAACAATCAGAAAAGTAATATCTCCGGTTGATACGCTTAAGCTGGAACCGAAAGCGACTCCTCCTCCATTCGCCAGACTGTTTAAATCTTTAGTGTAATTGTTAATATCCGATGAGTTTATTTTCAATATGTCAAGGACTTTTTGCGGTACTTCGGGCGATTCGTTCGGCAATGTATTTCCCATCATAAAATAGGCGTCTGTTGCCATCGAAACGGCGTCCGTCAGACTGAATTTAATGCCCATACGATCTTTTGGCGTTCCCATATATATGTACCATTGCCCCGGCTCTGTGTGAAACACTGCCCATCCCGCCCGATTGCCGGACGAGGTACCTTTTATCATGCCGCCTGCGGCATTGATATACATATCAAATGTGGAATGCAGTGAGTTTTTTGTAAAATCATATTCTATGCTCATGGCGGCTGCAAAACCGGACTCTCCAAGTTTTTCCGTGACAGGGAACTGTTCTGAGGTTCCCATTTCACTGAATTTTTTTGCAACAAAATCTTTGGATTTATCCGTGCCGGGGATGTCCCCCATAAATTTTGCCTGCCCGAAAAAGCCGATGTAGTCCACTCCTCCATTTTTGTTGAATGCTATTTCAAAAGATGCTTCTCCGTCAACCAGTCCTTTTGTGCCGATATTGAGCAGAACTGCGGCTTTCAAACCAAGTCCGGAGTTGTCGTTCGGCACATATTTTATGCCTGTCGGAGAATTTCCTTTTCCGTCGGATTTCATTCGATAGTAAGCGCCTCCGCCAAATCCCGACAGTTTTACTGCCGGAGGAAAAACAACTATTCCATTGGGAAACTCAACCAGTCCATCCACATACCAGTAACGATAGTCCTTTTTACCGAATATGGCATTAACGGCTACGCTAACTTCCATGCCTTTTGTTACTTCAAGTTCTAATGCTCCCGAAAAGCCATTGCCATAAACAGGGTCGTTATTCAGTAGTGTAAGACTCCCTTTCAGAGAAAATACTTCCGCCAGAGATGCGTCAATGGCTATCTTCGATATGTCAAGTTCTTTGTATTTCCATCCGCCTTCGGCGCCTGTCAAGCAGACTATTTCCAGACGAGTATCGGCTGTTATCGGCGATTTGTCTCCCGACAAAGAAAGTTGTGCATCAAATCCCAGCCTTGCTTCGGTTTTGGTGGTCGTCAAAGCTATCCTGCTTATCGACAAGGGAAATCCTTTTAATGATACTGAACCTTCATAGCCTAAATTTTGTACCGAAAAGTAGGGTTCAACAGTTTGCAGATGCATTCCGGTAAATCTTATGTCATTAATACTAACAATGGTGTCAGACGAATTTTCACCTGATGTCGCATTTATGCTTAACGATCCATTAAGCATGGCTTCGGGACGGAATTTTCCGTCAACTACCGTTAATTTAACATAAGAATTTGCTAAAATTGTGGCTTTTGCCGCCCATATATCGAAATTGATATCGTTTACAGGTTTCACGCTCAACATATATTCGTTGTCGGGAGAGATGAATGCTTCGTAAGCCAGTTCCGAAACTTCGGAAACCGGCAAACCTATCGCTCCTGCAAAACCTGCGCCGACAAGCTGATTTGCTCTTATTTCCATCGAAAACGTATTTACCGAAAATCGCCATCCGCCGGCGCTGCCCTGCTCTATCGGCAAGATATCGCTCGCGGTAAACAGCCCGCTTATGCCGTTGTTGTCCAGCAGCATGTTTTCTGCGGCAAAGGATACTCGCTGCGACGATCCCCGTTTGGCAAACTGTTTCGGCAAAAT
>JAISDK010000036.1 GCA_031264875.1 Prevotellaceae bacterium | reverse complement strand
GGATTGACCGCTTAATGGAACTCAAATCGCAAGGCGTCAAACCGCTTGCTCTGGACGTAACCGATGAAACGTCTGTTAGCAATGCGGTAAATGAAGTGATTAAAAATGAAGGCAGAATCGACGTTTTAATCAACAATGCAGGCTACGGCGAATACGGCGCAGTAGAAGATGTAAGCATCGAAAACGCAAGAAAGCAACTGGATGTGAACCTGTTCGGACTGGCTTGCGTTACACAGCTGGTACTGCCTGTCATGCGCAAGCAGAAAAGCGGGAAAATAGTGAACGTTACTTCTATCGGCGGAAAAATGGCGACGCCCATGGGCGGCTGGTATCATGCGAGCAAGTTTGCGGTAGAAGGATTGAGCGACAGCCTGCGCTTGGAAGTCAGGCAGTTTGGCATTGACGTTATCATCATTGAGCCGGGCGGAATAAAAACCGAATGGGCAGGAATAGCCAATGATACAATGATGAAGGCTTCCGGACATTCGGCATATTCTCACTTTGCGGAAGCCTCCCCGTTTGCGAAAGTCGCCTCAAAAGCAGCTGCTCTTGATGATAAGGCGCCGGAGCCAGGCGTCATTGCAGAATTAATCAAAAAAGCCGTAGAAGCCAGAAAGCCAAAAGCAAGGTATGTAAAAGGATTTTTGGCAAAACCGATTATGTTTGCGAAAAAACTGCTGAGCGATGCAATGTTTGATAAAGTTATTTTAAGCCAGTTTAAATGAAAAATCAGGACAGTCAGCCGATACAAAACATCCTGTTCAGCTGCGAGAAACAAAAAAGTCATGTCGCCGAACAGATCGTTCCCGAGCATGTTCTGGTATGTGTTGTTGCGGGAAACGTCGAATTTCAGATAGAAGACGAACATCTGGTTGCGGAACCCGGGAACATCATCCTTATACGCAGAAACAGGCTGGCGAAAGTGACTAAGATCCCTGACCCTGAGTTTTCCTGCAAAACCGTGGACATCTTTCTCACGCAGGAAATCCTTCGGACATACGCCCTGCAAAACAACATTGGCGTACAGGAACGTTATACGGGAAAACCGCTGATTTGCCTGAATAAAAACGTATTCCTCAAAACCTGTTTTGATTCGCTGATTCCCTATTTGCATCATCCCGAAAAATTCAACTGCAAAATAGCAAAATTGAAAACCAACGAAGCGCTTGAATTGCTGCTGGATGCCCACGACAGCATGGAGTCATTTTTATTTGACCTGAGCGAACCGTACAGGATAGATTTGGAAAAATTCATCAGCGCCAACTTCATCTTCAACATTCCCATTTCGGAAGTTGCACGTCTCACGGGACGCAGCCTCTCAACCTTCAAGAGAGATTTCAAAAACATTTATCACGACACGCCTGAAAAATGGCTGCGGGAAAGACGCCTGAACGAAGCGCGACGCCTGATCATCCACGAGGGGAAAAAGCCGTCGGAAGTATATTATCAAGTCGGGTTCGAGAACTTTTCGCACTTTTCGGCGGCATACAAACAGTTCTTCGGACACAATGCCTCAGATACACAATCTTTAGAAAAAGTAATAATCAGTAAATAACCGTAGAAGAAATAAACTCAATAACCGGATATAAAGACACAGTGCATCGCGCCGTGTCTTTCAATTTTCAACTGTATTCAGGCAAATATCAAAATCAGCAACTGCGCCGATATCACACGCAAAAACATAGTCAGCGGATATACTGTTGCGTAACTTACCGAAGGAGTATCGTTTCCGGCTGTTACCGAGGCGTATGACAGTGCAGGAGGATCGGTAGTGCTTCCGGCCATCAGTCCCATCAGTGTAAAATAATCGAGATGCAGGAAATGCCGTGCAATTATACCTGTGATAATGAGGGGTACTACAGTGATAATAACGCCAATGCCAATCCAGCGCAATCCGCCACCGTAAACAATAGTTTCGACAAAATTTTCGCCGGCGCCCAGTCCGACACAGGCAAGGAAAAGGCAAATGCCAATCTCGCGAATCATAAGATTTGCACTCATTGTGGTGTAAGTAACCATTTTGAATTTGGCTCCGAACACGCTCATCAATATTGCCACAATGAGCGGACCGCCTGCCAGACCCAATTTTACAGGCTGTGGCATTCCGGGAAAAGCAAACGGAATACTGCCAAGGAAAACGCCAAGAAATATTCCGATAAATAAAGGCACAATATTTGGTTCACGCAAACGTATCAGTTTGTTTCCCAATATTTTTTCCGTATCGGAGATAGCCATTTTACTTCCCACAACAGTGAGCCTGTCTCCAAACTGCAATTTAAGGTCGGGATGAGCAACAAGGTCTATTCCCGAACGGTTTACACGTGTAACAGTTACTCCAAAACGGTTTCGTAAATTAATACTTGCCAGCGATTTGCCATTTATTCCCGATCGGGTGACAAGTATTCGGCGCGATAAGAGTTCGCTGGCAGGTTTAGTCCAGTCATCCATAGTCATATCGACCTGTTTGCCGATAAAGACCGAAATAGCTTCCATATCCTGCGGAGTTGTGATAATGAATACTCTGTCTCCATCGTTCAGTACTGTTTCCGACGAAACGGTTTCGATATTGCCGTCATTATACATGATGCGTGAGATGACAAGTTTACGGTCGATAAGGTTTATAACCGACTGTACATTTCTTCCGAACAGGGCTGGATTTTTCACTTCAATAGACAGTGTGGTTGCGACATCTTTTTTGTTTGATTTTTCGGATTCTAAACGTTCGTTTTCCCTGTCGATGTTTATACGGAAAACAAGCCGTATGACTATAATCGAAAAAATAATCCCGATAACCCCAAGCGGATAGGCAACAGCATATCCGAGCGCTATGGAAGGGTCGGCAGCAGTTCCCTTTACACTCGAATAAGCCTCCTGTGCGGCGCCCAGTCCGGGAGTGTTGGTTACGGCTCCCGACAGGATGCCGACCATTGTATGTATCGGTACATCCGAAATGAAGTATATTGTCAGGGTAGTAATTACGCCGATAATGACTGTATTTGCCGCCAGGAGATTCAGTTGTATTCCGCCTTTTTTGAACGATGACAGAAATCCGGGGCCAACCTGCAATCCAATTGCATACACAAAGAGAATCAGTCCAAATTCCTTTAAGAAATGCAAGGTGGAATGTTCAACTGTAAACCCGAAATGGGAAACGGTGATACCGACGAACAGTATCACTGCCATACCCAATGAAACTCCGTGGATTTTGATTTTTCCGAATATTACTCCTGAAGCTATCACAAAAGCCAGCAGCAGTACGGTATGCGCCACAGAATTATTCCACAAAAGATTAGATATCCAATCCATTATTTAAAATAAAAGTTCGTAGATTTCCGAATATTTTCGGATTTAATAAAATCTTCCTCTGTTATCAATTATGTTTGCTTTGTCGTACAAAACTCTGTACAGAGTAGAGTAATTATTCGATTCCATTCTTGATTTTATTGCTTCGGGAGTTTGAGCCTGAGGATTGTCCGCAGTACTGGTGACAAGATAGAGATACACTCCGCTTTCACCGGCAACGGGTTCCGACAATTTATTTTCGGGGCTTGATGTCACCGCTCCCACAAGCTTGTATTCCAACATTCTTAATGTGGGAACATACGAGGTGTTGAAATTTATCGCGGGGGAAACGCTTGTAACACTGACGCCCAGTTTTGTTGCGACTTCGTCGATTGTGGACGCATCTTTTTTGGCGTCGGATATTTGTGCGATTAAGTATTCTGCTTTTTTCTTCTTAACAATTTCCGGTACGATTTGATCTCTTACCTTGCTGTAGGGCGAAATACCTGCTTCGCGGGTTGCATGAAGGGCAGCGACAATATAAGTTTTCTTATCGTCAATTTCCAAAATTCCGGACACGTCGCCTTCTTCTGCTTCGTACATCCAGCGTATCAGGTTAGATACCTGCTGATATTGAGCTACCGACTTACTTTCCAGTCCGATATTGTTTTCCAGACGTGGCTGCAACCCTTCGCCGGCACATGCTGCTCTGAATTTTTCTACACTGCCTTTGCCCTGTGCAGCAATTTTGTTTGCCTGAGCATAATAGCTCTGATATGTTTCCTGGCTTGGTGTAACGTTTTTCTTTACTGTAGCCAGCTGTACTTTGTCACTGTAAAGTTTTGCATCTCTGACTTTAATTATATGTGTGCCAAACTGTGTTTGGACTTTCATAAGGCTCCCTACGGGTTTGAAGAAACATGAATCGCTGAAGGGACGAACCATACTACTGAAAGTAAACCATCCCAGTTCTCCGCCGTTGGCAGCTGTACCGTCGGTTCCAAATTCTTTTGCAAGGTCGGCGAAACTTGCTCCTTTTTTAAGGAGATCGAGTACGCTATCGACTTTTGCGGTATTTTCGGGACTGAAAAGTATGTGGTCGGCTTTAACCGAATCAGGCATATTTCTGAAACCGACTATTCCTGTCAGGTTGTATGTGTTGCCTTCCTGATAGTAAGGCAGCACGTCTCCGGCCTTTCTGTTGAAAACTACTGTATCCAGCGCTGCCGAAAGTTCGCCTTTCCCGTAATACGTGCTGTCGGGTGCAACATCGGAATTTCTTCTTACAAACGTAAACATGGCAGAGGGAGGCAGCGTATCCATTTTTGCCTGAAGTTCTTCCATCTTGTACATTGCTTTTTCATAATCGTTTGCCGACGGGGTAACGGTGAAAGCGACAAATTCAATATCTCTCGATCTTGTCGTTTTATATTTCAGTTTATTTTTATTGTAATAATCTTTTAGATCCGATTCCTTGTACGAAATCAGCGAGTCGGGTACGGAAACATAATCTTTTAGAATATATGAAAATTCGATGTTGTTTTTTTCTCCGTCCAGGGTGTATTCCACATCTAAGGAATTGACGTAGTTGCTTTTGGTGTCTAATTGAGAATATCTGGAAAATAACTGTTCATTTATGATTTGCTGTTCAAGATCTATCCACCAGATTTTTGTATTTCCGTCCATGTTTATCACAAAATTTCGGAGCTGGGCTCTGTCAACGGCTCCTGTTTCGGGGTTGGTGAATATTTGCGAAATTATCGGCGACAGATTTCCTTCTACGGTCAAATCTGTCAATTCGGTTTCGGAAATATCAAGTCCTATTTTTTTGTATTCGGTGTCTCTTACATATTTGGAAACCAGATCCTGCCATGTTTTATTTCTTAAACTTTCGTTGACTCTTTCGTTCATTGGAGGGACTTCCGGGGAATACATTGAATAACTGATTTTGTATATTTCGGTATTATATTCCAGCAGCTTTTCAAATTCTTCTCTGCTGATGGTATTTCCTGCTATTTTACCCATGTCATCATTCGATGAAAAAATAGCTCTTGCCGTGGCAAGTGTATCCGCATTAACAATAAATGCAAGCAAAGCTATACCTATAACTATTGAAACAAATACCCCTGCTTTCGTTCTTAGTGTTTCTAATGTTGTCATTTAATTTCTAACTGTTTATAATGTTTAAAGCCTAAATTTCAAAGACGCAAAGATATAAAAAAATTAATTCCGTCGCTTGTTTTTGAAAATAGCTAAAAAAAATTCGGGACTTGCGAGTTGGCGAACCGGAAATGCCAGAGCACAATCCCGATGCTGACGGAAACATTCAGGGAGTGTTTTGTACCGAACTGTGGGATTTCTATGCAGTCTTGGCACATATCCACGATATTTTGCTGAACGCCTTTTACTTCATTGCCAAACACGAGAGCGTGTTTCAGGTTTCTATCGGGAATAAAATTATTCAGCACAATGCTGTTTTCGGCCTGTTCGATAGCTATTGTACGGTAATTTTCTGCATGTAGCACGGATATTGCGTCTTCTGTTTTTTCGAAATATTCCCAACTCATTGAATCTTCCGCGCCGAGCGCTGTCTTGTGGATTTCGGCTGACGGCGGTGTTGATGATATTCCGCAAAGCATTATCTTTTCTATGCAAAATGCGTCGGATGTACGGAATGCCGATCCTATATTGTGAGCGCTTCTCACGTTATCCAGCACCAGAGTTATGCGCAATTTGTCCGCTTCCTTAAATTCCTGCGGGCTTAAGCGGTTTAATTCGGAATTGAGCAGTTTTCTTTTATTCATACGCTATTGTCACTGCAATTTGACAGTTTTTGTTTTGACGGCTATACCGTCGTCTGTCAATTCACTGTAATTAACGAACACATAACCTTTTCTTGTGCTGTCCCTGACTACGGGAGGGATATTTTTTTCCCACTGAATGCAGTGTGTGGATATCGGTTCAAAAGCTTCGACCCACCGGTTTTCTTTTAAGGTATAAACGAAATATCCTCTCCAGCAGCTTGATTCCCAAATGGGCAGCAATCCGACTTCATCTGCTCCGTCGCCGTTGAGATCGCCTTCATTAACGGGACTTCCGCCAAGGCATGTGCTTATAATTATGGGTGGAACAGCGCCGGAAAAACGAATTTTACATTCTTCTGTTTTACCGACAATTTCGAGCCACATATAATCCGTAATTCCATCGCCATTGAAATCGCCTTCCACGGCATTACCCGGAATTTGTGCGCCCGACGAGAGTAAGCGGTCTGTTTTCAGGTCGCTTTCGGCGTATATTTTCCATGTTGCGCCGTGTCGTATAAAAATCAGATATGCAGCAACTTTTTCTTCTTCATTTTCTCTGACTGAGGTTTTGGTGAAGTTTATCCTGACAAGCCCGGCCTTTAACGAATCAATAAAGATTTTACCTTCTATTTTCTGTTTAAAATCGGGATATTTCCTGAAATATTCGATTTTACTTTTAATACACTCATCGGCAGTGTATTTGTACTGGTAAAAGTGTACAATTGTGTCATACAGGTTTTTTAGAACGTTAATATCTTTGTTGTTGTTAGCTTCATTCCAGGTTTTAACCAGCTCGTCGAGCGAAATTTCTGTCTGTTCCCGTTTTTCGGGCTCGATCTTTTTACTTCCGCAACCGTTGCAGGAGTGTAAGAGGTAAATCAAACAAACGCTCATAAATAATAGTTTAAAAAAATTCTTCATATCATTGTGTTTTAAATAATCTGCTTCAAAAGAACAGAGGCTGTTTTTACTAACAGCCTCTGAGAAAATAAAAAATCAGTATTAATCATCAAAATCCTCATACTCATCATCGACGAAATCAAATTTTTCGCCAAACTCATCGTCAAATTCTCCAAATTTCTCATCCTCATAGTCAAAATAATCTTCTACTGATTCTTTTTTCCGGATATTGGAATATCCAATGTCCTCGTCTTCGTCGATTTCATCATAAATCGACCGTTTTAATTTTTTTTCTTTCAAGGGAAATTTCCCCTTCATGTATTCGCCTCTGCGACTATCGTCTCCAGATTTGCGAAGATCTTTGTTAGTTTTCATCTGAATTTAAAACTAATAAAAATTGTTGTACCTCCTATAATTAATAAAATTTACAGGTGCAATTTTAGTATTATTTTTTGAAACAGATGCTCTAAATCCGATTTTCTTGCGAAAAATAATCGGAACACTAAAGGGTAAATAAACAAGCGACGCTATAATTGGTTCAATTCTATATATTTAATGAATATGTGAAAAGTGATGCCTTCTACAGTGAAGATGAAATTTTTTTTAACGGGGACATGAATTTTATTGAAATTTGAGAATTGAAAATTGAAATTTTCGCGATGCAATCCCTTTTGTCAGAATCAGAATTTACAGAATTGCCGGGCGTATTCCAAACTGTCAAGCTATGCAATTTCTTCACTATCGGTTGGCTATGAATAGCCATTGGACTAAAGTCCAATGCCGTCAATTTAAGCCGTGCTATTGCTTATAAGTCCTAAGGACTTTAATCGACGGCTTTCAGCCCTTAAATTGACGACATTGGTCTGGAGACTGCGCCGTGTGAGGGATTCATTTACCCTAAATCCTCCAAATTTACCCCGTATTAATTGCAAAGCAATTAGAGTTTCCAGAAAACATCTCTGACAAACAAATTGCCAATTCAGAAAAAGATATACCTTTGCCAAAATTTGACAAGGCAATAATTTGTTTGCGAAATCAAATTCAACAAACTGATTTAAAATAACAGTGATATGTTTGGTAATAAGATAAAACAATTGCGTGAGGAATTTCAGTTGCCGCAAAGAGTGGCGACTTCGGCATTGGAACTTGATATGCCTATGTATAGCCGTATTGAACTCGGCAGAAGAACTGGCAAGCGAACACAAATTTGGCAGTCAAAGCATTGAATATTGTAATAAAGTACATGAAGGAGGAAAAATGAACGCAGATAACGCATTATCAAAAAATAACGATAATCTTATTTACAGTCAAATAAGTAACGTGAGAAAAATAAAATGGTAATTTTCCCAGACAGCGCCGTTCTTTTTTTGCTCATGCCCTTACCCAAACCTGACATTTTGGCACAAAAAGAGTCGATTTAGATTCTAAAAG
>JAISDK010000297.1 GCA_031264875.1 Prevotellaceae bacterium | reverse complement strand
AATATTAAAGCGCTTGCCGATTCTGTGAAAATGGATTCGTGTATCCTCAACATCGACGGCAAATATCACTCAACGCATTATTCTTTGCCTGATGAAATTTCTCTTTCTTCGATAAAAATGGGTGTCCGACGGATGTCCCTGCTGGTTTATTCCGCCAATAATGTAACAGAAACAATACTGTTCAATCTGAAAATAATACCTGCGTCAGCGCCGGTAATGTATAACTATAAAGTCATAAATGAATTTCCTCACGATAAAAATGCTTATACTCAGGGGCTTTTTTTCAACGAAGGATTTATGTACGAAGGAACCGGACAGAATGGATATTCCTCGTTGAGGAAAGTGGAGATTGAAACCGGAAAAGTTTTGCAGAAACAGTCGCTGGACAGCAAATATTTCGGCGAAGGAATATGTTTGCATAACGGAAAAATCTACCAGCTAACATGGGAAAACAGAGAAGGTTTCATTTATAACTATCAGGACTTTACGCAAACGGGCAAATTCAACTACAATACGGAAGGCTGGGGAATCACCGGCGACGGAACACACTTGTGGATGAGTGACGGAACATCGAATCTTTACAAGATTAATCCCGACAATATGAATGTAGTAGAACAGATTGAAGTTTACACCAGTCAGGGCGCAGAGCAAAACATTAACGAGCTGGAGTATATAAACGGCAAGATATGGGCTAATGTCTATACCAGAGATTATATTGTGATTATCAATCCTCAAACGGGTGAAGTTACAGGTAAAATCGACCTTAGCGGTATCCTGAAAAAAGAATTAAGAACACAAAATACGGATGTTCTCAACGGAATCGCCTTCGATAAGGAAAAAAACCTAATATTCGTTACCGGTAAAAACTGGCCTAAATTGTTTGAATTGAGAATCGAAAATTGAATGAAACTGTATATAGTACCCACACCGATAGGCAATTTGGACGACATGACGTTTCGCGCAGTAAAAGTGTTGCGCGATGTGGACATTATACTTGCAGAGGATACCAGAAAAACCGTTATTCTTCTGAAACACTATGCTATACAGGCACATCTTGAATCGTATCATAAATTCAACGAACACAAAAATGCTGAACGTATAGTCGAAAGGATTTTGGAAGGAAAAACGATTGCTTTAGTCTCGGATGCAGGTACTCCGGGTATTTCCGACCCCGGATTTTTGCTGGTGCGAAACTGTATCGAAAAGAATATCGAAATAGAATGTTTGCCGGGAGCGACGGCTTTGATTCCTGCGATCATTGATTCGGGACTGCCTTGCGACAGGTTTTGCTTCGAGGGATTTCTTCCCCAAAAAAAGGGCAGACAGAAAAAACTGTCTCAGTTAGTTGATGAAGAACGGACTATGATATTTTACGAATCGCCGTACAGAACCTTGAAATGTTTGGAACAGTTTGCAGAATTTTTCGGCGAAGATCGCAAAGTCAGCGTAACAAGAGAGTTGTCGAAAATCCACGAAGAGACAGTCAGAGGAACTTTGCCGGAAGTGATTGCACATTTCAAAATTACAGAACCTAAAGGTGAAATAGTTATTGTTGTAGAAGGAAAGAAAACTAAAAACTGACAGTGACTTGATACTTAAAAATCGAAACAATGGAAATTAAAACAAAAACAGCAGTAGTTATTCTGAACTGGAATGGAAGACATTTTCTGGAACAATTTCTCGGAAAAGTATTCGACAGCATTTCCTCGCCCAATGTATCCGGAACAAAACTTGTTGTGGCCGACAACGCTTCCTCAGATGATTCCGTAGAAGTGGTGAAAACCGGCTGTCCACAGGCAGAATTGATATTATTGGACAAAAATTACGGATTTGCAGACGGCTACAACAAATCGCTGGAACAGATAGAAGCCGAGTATTACGTCTTGCTTAATTCCGATATTGAAGTTACCGAAAACTGGTTGTCGCCTCTGGTCAGCTACATGGACAACAATCCCGATGTCGCCGCCTGCGCTCCCAAACTAAGAGCTTTCAACAACTCCGAATTTTTCGAATATGCAGGCGCATGTGGCGGATTTATCGACAAATACGGACACATCTTTTGCCGTGGACGCATACTTGACTTTATTGAAGAAGACAAAGGTCAGTATGACAATAACATGCATGTATTCTGGGCAACAGGGGCGGCTCTGATGATACGTGCCGAACTTTTTCACAGGGCGGGCGGTCTGGACGAATCGTTTTTTGCTCACATGGAAGAGATTGATTTGTGCTGGCGACTGCAACTAATGGGATATAAGGTTGCCAATGTGCCGGAATCAGTAGTGTATCATGTCGGAGGCGGCGCCTTGCCAAACAATTCCCCTCGGAAATTATATCTCAACTATCGCAACAACTTGATGATGCTGACAAAAAACCTGTCAAAAAACAGATGGCTCATCATTTTCATCAGGTTACTTATGGATGCCGCTTCGGGTATAATGTATCTTGCATCGGGAAAACTGTCGTACTTCAATGCCGTGATAATGGCTCACTGGGCGTTTTTTGGAAAGATACCTTTATGCTGCAAAAAAAGAAAAGCGTTCAAACATCTTATTGTTAAAAACGCCGATACAGGAATATATAACGGAAGTATCGTGTACAAGTATTTCATATCGGGAAAAAAGATAACATTTACTCAGCTGAAAATGAAAAATTGACCGTCAGAACCGCAAGATGCAGATATTCGCATTTGCTACATATTTTTCATATTTTCATAGTCGTGCATTTATACTTAGGTATGCGAAATAAACAAGATATAACAGATATTATTTAAGCGATTGTATTGCCTGTCAGCTTTAGCTGACGGATAATAAAATGCAGGACACAATCCCAAAGACAAGATGTACAAAAAGTTCCGTCAGCTAAAGCTGACGGCAATATTTTATCACAAGAGATTAAGAAAACAGTCAATTTATTT
>JAISDK010000278.1 GCA_031264875.1 Prevotellaceae bacterium | reverse complement strand
TCCCGAACGACAAATTCGGCCGAAAAAATGCTTCGGGAATTTGCCTGAAGGACAAAATCAGACGGTGTGCCTGAAATGTTTCTTATATAATATAATGGCCATCTTATTTTTTTACACATTACTTAATGATTAATGGTTAATGGTTAATGAATAATGGTAAATTCATGTCACTTTTACTTCGACGAAAGCAAAGATCAACGCTGTCAATTTAAGGCGAAAGCATTAGCGTTGGGCGTTTTTGTGCATTGATTCACTGTCGCAAATATACGCCGTATGTCGTCAATCCTTATTAACGACATTAGTCTGGAAACTACACCGAGCGAGGTTTGCCCATAAAATGTAGGGGCGAACCTGTGTGTTCGCCCCCATCCGTATAGTTGAAGATTATTTTTTCCAAGCCGCCTATTCTTCGCATTTAAGTTAGCGGATTGTATTTTGCTGATACTTCAGTTTTCTACCTTTAATATCAAGGCAAACTTTAAAATGATTGAAAAAGTCAAATCCGATAATTCCATTTGTTCCGCCCAGCGTCAGCGTCATTTGCAACAAAGACGGCAGGTTTCCATACTTAACCATAAATTCCTTGTCGCCTATACATGTAGATATCTCGTAACATTCTGTTTTAAAACATCCAATTCCCGGATAAAAGTCATCTTCGATACCAGCGCTTTTATGATTCGCTGTAAGCTGACTCGCCAGATACGACAGTTTTGCGCCCGTATCCAGAAAGAATTTCAGTCTTTTCCCGTCAACCGTCAATTCTATAATTGGAATACCCATAAAAGAAGAAATGCCTGTTTCGCAGCCAAATGAACCTGTTTCGTTCCGGCTAAAACCTGCCGATGCGTTTTGGTAGTCCAAAAAAACCTTATAGTTTGACAAAATATCGGCGCCGATTAAAGTTGTAATTTCTGTTCCCAGCATCTCCGATATTTTTTGCACAGTCAATCCCATATAATTCACAGTACAGCCATACCTGTCGGCACCAAACTCCAGGCTGTTTGCAACGTGAATTGTTGAAGGCGCTCCGGTGTCAATCAGGATAGTATTTTCACCGTCTTTAATAATCGGATGTCCCTTGAATATGTTTATCTGAAACGTTATCATTGTTTTATATTATAATTATAATTTTTTTTTTTCGGGGCAAAGATATGCAAAACAATCATACGCGAAGCTGTTCCCATTTAAAATATTTGAGTATTTTTGCACTTTAAAAACAGTTATATGTTTTTAAACAGTAAAATAAAAGGCGCAATGGTAAACAGAGAAAGTTTTTTGACAAACATAGCAGCATCCCTGACAAATCACTGGGATTTGCCTGCACTGACTGATTACAACAGTGAAACCGTTACATACGGGCAAATCGCCCGCCAAATCGCCCGGCTTCACATCGCATTTGAAGTGTTCGACATAAAAAAAGGCGATAAAATATCAATCGTCGGGCGAAACTCGTCCAACTGGGGAATATCCTTCCTTGCCGCAGTGACTTATGGCGCCGTAGCCGTTCCCATACTTCACGAATTTACACCGGAAAATATCCATCACATAGTAAATCATTCCGAATCGAAACTGTTATTTACAGGCAAATACATTCTCGATTCGCTGGATTACGCCCAGATGGCCGGCCTTGAAGCGATCATTCTCATCGACGACTGCACCGTTATCAAATCCGGCAAAGTCAAAGTGGAAACAGCAGAAAAACTGTTTGACGAACTCGAACAGCGCCGTTATCCGGCAGGATTCATGCCGCAAGACATCAAATATCACAACGATAAACCCGAAGAGCTGGCAATGATCAGCTACACTTCCGGAACAACGGGATTCTCGAAAGGAGTAATGCTGCCCTATCGCAGCCTGCTGTCCAACATGCTGTTTGCCGAAACCGTCCTTACCGGGCTGAAACATGGCGACAACATCGTGTCAATACTTCCCCTGGCACACATGTACGGCCTGGCATTTGAATTTCTATACGAAATCATCACCGGCTGCCACACATACTTCCTTTCAAGGCTTCCGACCCCTAAAATTATTCTCGACGCCTTCGCATCCGTCAAGCCCCGAATCATCATAACCGTGCCGCTCATTGTAGAAAAAATCTTCAAAAAACAACTGTTCCCCGCCATAAACAAGCCCTTCGTGAGAACCGCCCTGCGCCTGCCCCTGATCGACGAGCGCATTTTAAAGAGAATCAACCAGCGGCTGACAGATTTCTTTGGAGGAAACTTCATCGAAGTAATAATAGGCGGAGCAGCATTCAGTCCCGTAGCCGAAAAATTCCTGAAACGAATAGGATTCAAATATACCGTTGGCTATGGAATGACCGAGTGCGGACCGATCATTACCTACGAAGACTGGACAACCGTACCCCTGTTTTCGTGCGGAAAAGCAGCCCCGCAAATGGAAATAAAAATAGACTCGCCCGACCCCGAAAATATACCCGGTGAAATCCTGACACGCGGCAACAACGTGATGCTGGGATACTACAAAAATCCCGAAGCAACAAAAGAAGCCATGGCCGGCGGCTGGCTTCACACAGGCGACCTGGGAGTCATCGACAAAAACGGATACCTTTATATAAAGGGACGATCGAAAAACATGCTGCTGGGAGCAAACGGACAGAACATATATCCCGAAGAAATCGAAAACAGGCTGAACAACACAAAATACATCTCAGAATCAATAGTGATGGATTCATACGGAAAAATCGTAGCCCTGGCGCATCCCGACCACGACGCAGTTTCGGCAGAAAACCTTTCCGACAGCGACCTTGAAGAATTACTTGACAAAGCACGCCTGGAAATCAACACCCAGCTGCCACCATACAGTCAAATATCCCGAATCAGAATCCATACGGAAGAATTTGAAAAAACACCAAAAAAAAGTATTAAACGTTACCTTTACACAAAATAGATGAACCTCCCCTTTTTCATAGCCCTCAGATATCTACAGTCAAAAAGATCGCTGAACATCATCAACATGGTCTCATACATCAGCCTTATCGGCGCAGTGTGCGGCACAGCGGCGCTGCTCATCGTGCTGTCAGTATTCAACGGATTCGAAAATCTTACAGAATCAATATACAGCATCTTCGATCCCGAACTGAAAGTCACCCCCCGAACCGGAAAAACCTTTGTCATCGACAGTACAGTCATCGCAAAAATAACAGCGCTGCCCGAAGTGGACAACGTTTCCCTCACTCTCGACGAAAACGTGCTGCTCAAATACAAAAACCAGCAGACCATAGCCCTGATGAAAGGCGTAGATGAAAACTACGAAACAAACACCCTCCTGTCCGGCTCAATGAACGACGGCAATTTCAGCATGTACCGCAACAGCTATCCCGCAGCCGTTTTCGGCTACGGAATAGCCGCCAGGCTTGGCCTGTTCAGCCTGCGAATGGAAGAGCCGGTATATGTAAATGTCCCGAAACGCGAAGGAAAAGTATCCTTAAGCAATCCCGCAGCATCCATCAATACAATGAGCCTGTTGCCATCCGGCATCTTTGAAGTGGAAAAGAGCTTTGACGACGCATACACATTTGCCCCGATTGAATTTGTACAGCATCTGCTCGACCGTGAATCGCAGGCCTCGGCTATCGAAATCAAACTTAAGCCCGGAACAGACCACAACAGCACACGCCGGACAGTGGCCGGAATTACCGGCGCCGACCTGCAGGTAAAAACACGATATCAGCAAAATGAAGCCCTCTACCGCATGATGCGGTCGGAAAAACTGATTGTCTATGCAATCCTGATTTTAATAGTTGTCATCCTGTCATTCAACATATCCGGCTCGCTCTCAATGCTGATAACAGAAAAAAAAGACGACATTGCCACCCTGAAAAGCATGGGCGCCTCCGGCAAACTTGTAAGAAGAATATTTTTGCTGACAGGCCTGCTTATATCCTTTGCCGGAATAGCGGCAGGAATATTTATCGGCTTGTCGATATGTCTGCTACAGCAACATTTCGGACTGCTTAAGCTCCCCGGCAGCAACCTGCTCGTAGATGCCTATCCAGTGAAAGTGCTTTTTACGGATCTAATTCTGGTGATAGTCTCCGTCGCAGTTATCGGATACCTCGCATCAGCAGTCTCGGTACATAAAATCGACTGACGGGCTTATCATTGCTGAAACACTAACACGTTCTTTCAAATTACCCGCTTTTTTATATCACATTTGCAATCTTGGAAAAATCATTTACTTTTGCACGGTCAAATATGTTTGTTTGTTTTATAGAACTCGTTAAATATCATATTGATAAAAATTTATAATTATGAATAAAATAGCATTTTTATTGGCAACTGCATCTCTTCTGTATCTCACCGGTGAAGTGAAAGCCCAGAAAGTTGAAAAACTATTCAACGGCAAAGATTTATCAGAATGGAATTTTGTAGTTGACGGAAATTCCAAGCCTGCCGGTCAGGTCTTTCTCATACAGGACAGCATACTGCATATTAAGGGAACACTTGGATACATGTACACCAAAAAAAAATACAACAACTACGTCTTGCACGTCGAATGGCGCTGGCCTGTAGAAGCAACTAACAGCGGCATATTTGTGCTTATCGAAGAACCGAAAAATCCATTCCCCAACGGCATCGAATGTCAGTTAGCCGCCGGCAAGGCTGGAGACCTCGTAATGCTCGGGGGTTCAAACCTCAATGAATACACAACTCCTCCGGAAGGACGCCCGGCCTTTCCTGTGCTGAAAAAATCCAACCCGTCGAGCGAAAAGCCCGCAGGAGGATGGAACCATGCAAACATATTTGTTCAGGACAGTAAAATCAATGTCTTTATCAACGGAGTACATCAAAATACAGCAACAAGTAAAATAAAGTCAGGCCACATAGGTCTGCAAAGCGAAGGCAAGGATATTCAATTCAAAAACGTAACGGTTACAGATTTATAATAAATTAACAAGATGAAAAAAATTTTATTCATACTCTTTTTCTTTTTAACAAGTTTTGGCATGTACAGCCAGAATATCGGATTTCAGGAAATTAAATCGATCAAAGTGGATAATCTGTCCGATGACCAGATTAAAGATTTCATAGACAAAGCTACAAAAGACGGCTATACCCTCGAACAGCTGGAAGAACAGGCGCCGCAGAGTGGCATGTCTCCTGCGGAATGGAGAAAATTGAAAGGACGAATCCAAAGCCTGACTGCCTCGGAAAAACGTGAAGATTACGTCTCCGCGGCATCCCTCACGCGAAACGCCCGGCGTGAAGCAGATCACTATAGCGTTGAAATCAGTGACGGAACAAGAATATACGGCTCTTCACTGTTCAACACTTCAAATCTGACGTTTGAACCCAATCTCAGGCTTCCGACTCCCGAAAACTACCTGCTTGGCCCCGACGATGAATTAATAATCAATGTATTCGGACTTTCCGAAAACAACTATCGCGTAGCTATTTCGCCCGAAGGAGCGATACATATTAGCGGCATAGGGCTGATTCATATTAGCGGACTGACAATTGCGCAGGCAAAAAAATTGATTACAAATAAGCTGTCCCTGCTTTATGACGCCATTAACTACGATAAAACTTTTGTGAGCGTCACTTTGGGAAATATTCGCAGTATAAAAGTCATTGTTGCAGGCGAAGCATTCAGGCCGGGAACATACACCCTGCCATCTGTGTCTTCCGTGTTCAATACCCTGAACGCTTGCGGAGGCCCGAATAGAAACGGCTCTTTCCGTAACGTGAAGGTAATACGCAACGATAAAACTATCGCCGTTGTCGATATCTACGATTTCCTTTTAACCGGGGAAATGAAAAACAATATACAGCTTCAGGACCAGGACGTCATTAAAATAGAACCGTATAAGAAAAGAATCGAATTAAAGGGAGAATTTAAAAACACCGGATATTTCGAAGCAAAAGACGGCGAATCCTTTCAGGATATGATAAATTATGCCGGAGGATTTACCACCAATGCGTACAAGGATAAAATTGCTGTTTACCGGAATACGGAAAAGGAAAAGAAAGTGGAAGACCTTGCTTTCAGTGCCTTCAGTTCTTTTACAGTAAACGACGGAGATGTATTTGAGATGTATTCCCTGCTCGACCGTTTTGAAAACAGGGTACGGATACGGGGAGCGATTTTCCGTCCGGGAACATACGCCTTGCTTAAGGATATGACACTGAAACATCTTATAGAAAAAGCCGACGGCTTGAGAGAAGATGCCTTCCTTCACAGAGGTACAATCATTCGCGAAAAGGAAAACAAGGAAACCGAAATTCTTTCTTTCAATGTAAACGACGTGCTTTCGGGCAAATCGGAGATATTGCTGAAAAAGGAAGATATTGTATCAATCGCTTCCGCCATAGAAATGCAGGAAGTGAGACAAGTATCCATCTTAGGAGAAGTGAAAACTCCCGGAGAGTATAATTATCATGAAAATATGACTTTACAGGATCTTATTTTCGTTGCCGGAGGCGTCAAGGATGATGCCGAACTGAGAAATATCGAAATATACAGGCTGGAAATAGACCCCGAAGTATTGAAAACAGGCAAGCAGATAGCAAAACAGCATACATTTACTATTGACAAGAACCTTGACGGGCTGGATTTCGCTTTAGTTCCCCATGATCATATCATTATCCGACCTCTCTCCGGATATACCGATATTAAGAAAATTGTAATCGAAGGAGAAGTGCTTTTCCCCGGAAACTACATACTTACCTCGAATCAGGAAAGAATATCAGACGTGATAAAAAAAGCCGGAGGATTGAATACATACGCCTATCCCGAAGGAGCATTTATGATCCGAAAGATAGCAACCACTATTGCCGAAGAAAAGGTAGAACGGAATGTGGTTGAAAATATTCCGGATGAATATATAGATCCCGGAAAATATATGAAAAATGAAGCTATTGTAGGTATAAGGCTTGAAGAGATTATGAAAAATCCGGGTTCCAAATGGGACTTGTACCTGGACGACGGCGATATTATCAGCATTCCCAAAGAACTACAGACAGTGCAGGTAACGGGAAAAGTGCTGTTACCCTCTCTTGTACGGTTCGACCAGTACCGCTCCTTTAAATATTACATCAATCACTCGGGCGGTTTCTCTCCTGATGCGTTAAAGCGAAAATCATACGTCGTTTACGCCAACGGAGAAACACAGGCTACACGACGGGTACTGTTTTTCAACAATTATCCGGATGTTAAACCGGGGGCAAAGATTTATATTCCCGAAAAACCGCAGAGAGAAAGAACCCGCATGTCGATGGGCGAAACAATTGCCCTCACTTCTTCAATCGTTACCGTATCAGCGCTTATAGTAAGTTTATTCAGAAAATAATTAAATTATATATGACAACTAAAGAAAATGAAAATCGGCAAATACAAACTAATGACGATGAAATATCTTTGAAAGAATTGATTTTGAAAATAAGGGAAATATGGAAATATCTCCTTTCAAAATGGAAAATTATTGTCCCGATTGGACTGTTAAGCGCTTCGCTGGGACTGGTCTTTTCTTTTATAAAAACGCCCAAATATATAGCGGAACTGTCATTTTCGGTTATTGAAAAGAGTTCTTCCGGAGGAAGCCTGTCCAGTCTGGCCGGACAGTTAGGATTCAATCTCGGTTCATCGGGAGGAGGCGTCTTTTCAGGAAATAACATGATAGAACTGCTACAGTCGCGCAATCTGATTGAACGCACGCTGCTGAACGAAGTCAATATCGACGGACAACAGTGCCGGCTGATAAACTATTACATGGAACTGAATCCTATAGAATACGACGAGGACGAGGAAGAAGAAGTAGAAATAATATCTTACCCCTTGGGAGTGGATAGAGCAAATTTCACTCGTAAACAGGACAGTTTGCTTTATGTTTTAGGCAAGGAAATCACAACAAAAAAACTGTCTATCAATAAGGAAAAGAAAGATGTAGATATTATAAAAATTTCTTTTACCAATCCGGACGAACTGTTTGCCAAACTTTTCACGGAAAAGCTAATCAGCATTGTAAGCGAGTTTTATATACAGACTAAAACTCAAAACACCAAGGTCAATCTGGAAATGATGGAAATGCGGGCTGATTCCGTAAGAAAGGAATATGAACATGCTCTGGAAAGCCAGGCAAAATATTCTGATCAGAATATGAATCCGTCAAAACAGATTGTCAGGGTAGAACAGCAAAAAATCCAGACATCAATACAGCTTACGGGAACAACTTATGCCGAGCTTATGAAAAATATCGAAATCCTGAAACTGGATCTGGCACAGCAAACGCCTTTGATACAGGTTATAGACTCTCCCATAATGCCACTGGAAATAGATCGCCTGGGAAAAATCAAGGGAATAATACTTGGCGGTTTCCTCGGCGGTTTCCTGATTGTTGCATGGTTGCTTACAGTATATTTTTACAGACGAATCATGCAGTGATAGCAGATTATACTGCGCACGGGATGGTTTTGTGAGATGTAAACTATCGTCGTCCGTCATTGCG
>JAISDK010000075.1 GCA_031264875.1 Prevotellaceae bacterium | reverse complement strand
CTTCATTTTAGCCATTAAATTGGAGACATTGAACATTTATATGCTATTTATTTCACATCCCTTAATGAATATTATTTCGGCAAAAAGAAAATTATATATAATTTTGCGCAATAAAAACTGTGCATATTATAAACAATTACATAATGGAAACATCAGTAACAGAGAAAAGTACAAAGGCTGAAATATTGAAGGCATACGAGACACTGCTAAAAGATATCCGGAAAGCAAAGTCGGACATACCCAAACAGGTACAGGAAGAAAAACAGCAAAAGGAAACTTTGGACAAAGTGTCGGAAATAACAAACGAAGAAATCGTGAAAGATATTGTCGGTCTCAAGTCGAGTTTGAGTAATTCGTTGGACGGAATGCTGCAAAGCCTGACGGGTGAATTTAGAAAACTGGAAGAAATACGTGCGGCCATTGCTCTGGAAAAGAAAACGCTGGACGATTTATATTCCCTATCCGCCAATACGGATTCGCTGGCAGCCATGCTGCTTGCTCACAGGGAGAAAAAAGAAAGTTTCGAGAAAACAATGAAAGAAACGGAGGGAACTTTTGCCAGCGAAATGGCTGATAAAAAAGCACAGTGGGAATTTGAAAAGACAAAACAGAAAGCAGCAGAAAAAGAGTATGTCGACGATTTGGTAAAACGCCGTAAACGGGAAGATGAAGAATACGCATACAACCTGAAAATCAAGCGTCAAAAGGAACAGGACGAATACGATACCCGTAAATCCCAACTCGAAAAGGAACTCGTTGAAAGAAAATCGAATTTCGAACAGGAAATATTCAAGCGTGAAGCGGAATTGAAAAACGCCGAATCAGAATTGGCCGAACTCCGGAAGAACAGCGCAGAATTCTCTTCAAAACTCGACAAGCTTCTGAAAGACAGGGAAACCGAAATTACTAAACAGCTTCAGACAAAATACGGTTTTGATATCACGCTGAAGGAAAAGGAAACCGAAGCCGATATTCGCCTTAAAGACCAGATAATAGTTTCATTACAGGAAAAAATCAAAGAACAGCAAATTCAATTGAAAGAATATGCTGACAAAGCCAATCGTGCCGAAGCCAGCGTCAAGGACATTGCAGTAAAAGCTATCGAAAACGCGTCTAAAGTTCGCATGTTCACAGCCAAACCGGAAAAGGAAGACAATTAACAGACTGTTATACACATGAATATCTCTGGAACTCATTTCAATTACTATCATGTTTGCAAGCGCAAACTGTGGTTGTTTTCCAATGGGATTTCCATGGAACATACGTCCGATTTGGTGTATGACGGCAAGCTAATACACGAAAATTCTTACCCTCAACGTCCTGAACGTTACGAAGAAATAAATATAAGCGGTTGCAGGATTGATTTTTATGACACTAAAAACAAGGTGGTTCACGAAATCAAGAAATCCGACAAAATGGAGAAGGCACATGAATGGCAGGTCAAATACTATATCCTTGCACTTGAACGCAATGGGATAAAAGGCGTCAAGGGAATACTCGAATATCCTGCTCTACGACATACAACACCCGTAGAACTTACAGAAGCCGACAAGGATATGATTGCCGAAATGGAAGAACAGATAGCGTCTCTGGTCGAATCATCGCAATGTCCGCCACTTGTCATTACCAGGATTTGCAATAATTGTAGTTATTATGAATTTTGTTGTGTAAATGAGGAATTTAATTCATGAAAAAGAGCTATTATCTGTTTAATCCCGGCACCCTTCAGCGTAAAGACAATACGCTGAAATTCACTCCGGTAACCGAAAACGAAAATGGAGTTTCCGAAAAGGAAGGACAGCCGCGTTACCTGCCTGTGGAAAATGTCGATGACTTGTACGTATTCGGTTCACTAACGGCAAACAGCGCTACTTATAATTTTCTTGGACAAAATGATATAGCTGTTCATTTTTTTGATTATTACGAAAATTATACAGGCTCATTTATGCCGAAGGATCAACTGCTGGCTGGTAAAATGGTTATTTTGCAGGTGGCTAATTACCAGAAGAAAAGTAAACGGCTGACGATTGCGAAAAAATTCATTGAAGGTGCAGCGCATAATATGCTGACTAACTTGAAGTATTATAATCGACGGGGAAAAGATATGACTGCTATTATGGACACTATGGCAAAGTATATAGAGCAAATCCCTTCTGCCGATGCTGTTGATGTACTGATGGGAATAGAGGGAAATATCAGACAGGCATATTATGAGGGTTTTAACTTGATTATTAATGATTTCGAAATGGGAAACCGTACTAAACAACCTCCACAGAATGAAATCAATGCTTTGATATCATTTGGAAATATGATGTGTTATTCGCTGTGTCTTCGGGCGATACATCAAACTCAATTGAATCCTGTTATCAGCTACTTGCATGAACCAGGTTATCGTAGATATTCGCTCGCTCTTGATATTGCAGAAATATTCAAACCGGTACTTATAGACCGGGCTATATTCAAGGTATTGAATAAAAAGGAAATACAAAATAAACATTTCGATACTAAACTGAATCGGTGCGTATTGAACGAAACAGGTAAAAAGATTTTTGTCAGAACAATCGAAGAACGATTGCAGGAGACATTCCTGCACAGGAGCTTACATCGTAATGTCAGCTATAAACACCTTATTAAACTGGAATGTTATAAATTGAGTAAACATATTCTTG
>JAISDK010000067.1 GCA_031264875.1 Prevotellaceae bacterium | reverse complement strand
AACTTTGGTATAGTTTGTTTGCCCCTTTGCATTGGGCGTGCTCAATACAAATTCTCCAAACTGAATAAAATGCTTGTTAGCAATCTCCGAAAGCGGAACGTTAATAACATTGCCCTCCGTTTTAAGTTTGCCCAATAGAGTGATGTACGTTTGATAGGTCTTGGACGGTAACTTGACAGGATGATATTTTTCACGGTCAATATATCGTTGAATATATTCCCCAAACGTCAACTCCTTTTTAGCCTCAACCTTTGACGCTGTTTCTGACAGGGCAAACAGTTCTTTGCCGGTGGTAGGATTAAAAGTATCAATCAATCCTTGATACTTCGCGTACATGGTTTGCAATACGGCATTGTTGTGTATTGCATCCTGTGTAGCTTCGTTAAATACTTGCTTTTTCTTGTCCCAATAGTCAAAATTGGGATTGATAAGCCCTTCTACTCTCTTGTAATCACGTTCGGTACTTCCGACAACGGTTGCACATAATTTAAAACCCTTGTCTTTAAATTGAAAAGATAACTTCACATTTGCCATTTGATAATTGTTTTTAGGCAAGTGGAACAAAGATATGATTTGTGAATGTCGCACAATCCGTCGCACAATTTGTGCGATGTAAGATTGTTTTTGCGCGCTTTTCAACAAACAGTGATTTTCACTCTTATTTTTTTAGTAAAATGAATTTGTAATAAGAGGCTGAAAATCAATCAATTGTAGAATCGTTTTTCATCAAAACGAAAATAATTTATTAATAGGAGTGGAGTATAGCGGACTCGAACCGCTCACCTCGACACTGCCAGTGTCGCGCTCTAGCCAGATGAGCTAATACCCCGTATTTTCGTGCGCAAAGGTATAATATTTCATTTGAATATTTGCATAACCGGGCAATTAAAATATGCTTTTTGAAGATTTTTTACAATTTTAGAATAGATGCACTTGCTGTAAATCTTCTACTGTAAGTCTTCTTGAGTAATTAAGTTGTTGAAGAGCGCGTAAATTGTCAGACCGGAAACCGTTCTGATTCCCGTTTTTCGGGAAATATTTTTCCGGTGAGAGATCACCGTATGAATAGAGATACTCAATCTGTCGGCTATTTCCTTGTTGATACATCCCCGTGCTACGGCTATTAATATTTCTTTTTCTCTATCCGACAGGTCGAAACCGTCCGAAGGATGATCTTGACATATTTTGGTAGCAATCGTCTTCTTCATTTTTCTCTCAATCTGTGCATAATCATCATAAATATCGATAAATCCGTCGAAACTATCGGTCGTTTCCGGGTCTACATAGCTGTAGAGGATTGCTATCAGAAGCGTGTTTGGATAGTCTGGAAAAAAACTTTTTACCACAAATTGCTTGTGGAAATTTACCAGTACCGGATTAATCAGGATAATATCCGGCTGCTGCACTTGTTCAGGCTCATCTTTGAATGACTGGTAGTCTTGGTAGCATTGAATAACTTGAAAATCAGGACTGGTTTCGAGTAAGACTTTTATTCCCTGTTGCACGATTTGAGAAGGCTCTATAATGATAATCCGGTATTGTCTTTCTATTTCTGTCATTTGATGTGCTTTTCTATGCGTTCTACCAAAGAAATCAAGATTCTTTCTTCCAACAGGGTATGTTTATCCAAATCATCCTCCAAGAGAAAAACATCGCATAAGATCCGCTGGAAATCTTCGGAAATAGCGTTTTTAGGTAAATATTTTATCAGAATATTTTTGAGGTCGTTGAGACTTTCTTCCAACACGTTGTCATGAATTTCTTCGAATATTTCGATGCGATAGTCAGTCACCTTATTTCCCTGTAAAATGGAAATGATATAGGGAAAAACGACTTTCTCTTCGTAATCCAAATGCGTGGAAACGTCATTTTCGTACTTTTCGCAGAATTTTCCGAACATAGCCTTGTGAGGTTCCTGTATGGCATCCAGAATGTTTTGCGACAATCGGGGAATCCGGTTTATCCGATAATCTTTGTGCGAATTTTTCAGATAGCAAACCAGATTATCTAAAGGAATGTCGTCCAGCAAGCGGTTATCCGGCAGATATTCTTCGTATGTATATACATTACAGACTAACAGAAACAAGGGGATGGAGATGTTTTTCTGCTCGCAAATCTGCTTGACGGAACTTTCTCCGAATCCAAGTTCTATATCGAATCGTGGAAAAACAAAAAGCAACTTATAGTTGGCATGAATTAAGTCGGCCAACTTCATGTTTTCGGAAAATATACGATGATTTCCCATATTTTAATTCATTGAGATAGTGATGAATGATTTCAATAGAACATTCAGAATTTAATCACCTTTGGCTCTCCGGAAAAAGAGGAGACCGTTGCGGTGACATCCTTGAGAAATAAGGTTTGAGTATTATTGTCGTCTGCCGAATACATACTTTGCAAATCCGGGTAAGCGTCCAGCATGCTCTGTTTTGCCTCCCGTCTGTCATCTTCGAGAGCGATTGCCTGTACACGTATCCATTGCTGTTGTCCGTCGAAAGCACATATTTCGATACGGGGATTTAAGCCTATCTGCTTCGATACATTTTTGATCTTGCCGGTTTGGATGTAGAGCTTACCCTCGAAAATGTTGATGGTGCCGAATGGACGTACTCGCGGCTGGTCGCCTTCTGCCGTAGCTAAATAATAAGTTCCACATTTTTTTAAAAAGTCATAGACTTCTTGTATGGAAGTACTGTCCTGTTGATTTGTTACCTGGCTCATGTTGTCTGTTTTGTTTGTTTCATTTGTTTTTGAATGGTCGCAACTTGCATAGAATGTCATTGATAAAATCAATCCACAACTCCAACCGATGATGTTTACTCGTTTCATAGAATTAAATATTAATTACTTCCCGACAAAGTTAGGTGCAATTTTTATTTCTGCAATTATTTTTAGGGTTATTTTTATATATTTGTCTGCTTACTGTCGAAAAAAGCTGAGGCGCTTATTGATTTCCCCCTGTTTTTGTTTAATTTTGTCCGGCAATTCGGAAAATAACGATATTTTTATGCTACAAATAGACGATACTATTATCAGTTTAGATCTGTTGGAAGAAATGTTTTGTTGCAATCTGCATGCCTGTAAAGGCATTTGCTGCGTAGAGGGGAATGCCGGCGCACCGCTGGAGGCGAAAGAACTGAAACAACTGGAAGATATTCTGCCGGTTATTTGGGATGACTTGTCGCCCAAAGCCCGCCAAATTATCCGGAAACAGGGAGTTGCTTATTTGGATGAAGATGGAGAATACGTCACTTCCATTGTTGATGGAAAAGACTGTGTATTTACCTGTTACACGGAAGAAAACATTTGTATCTGCGCTATTGAAAAAGCCTGTAGGAATGGGAAAACAGATTTTTACAAGCCGATTTCTTGTCATCTTTATCCGGTTCGAGTAGCTAAATATAATGATTTTCGGGCTGTCAATTATCATCGCTGGCAAGTTTGCCGTCCTGCCGTGAGTTTGGGACGGGAAAAACGCTTGAAGGTGTACGAGTTCTTGAAAGAGCCTTTGATTCGAAAATTTGGCGCGGAGTGGTATGAACAGTTAAGTATAGCAGCCAGAGAACTGATTGATACAAAGTACATGACAGATTAATGACAAGAGGAAAAGAGACTGGAATTTCTGATGCAAAAAATTATTGAAGACAAGGAATTAGGAGAGATTATATTGAGGAAATATCCTCATTCTCATTCGTATACTATTCGATTGAAACATAACAGAATAAGCATCTCATTACCTCTCTTTGGCAGTTATCGGACGGCAATGGAACTTTTAGAGCAACATCGAGGAAATTTGCTGCTCAAACAGCGTGCAGTGCCGGAAAAACACCTGCCGGAAGTAGACGAAGATCAACTCCGCCAACAGGCAAAAAATTATCTTCCTGAAAGGTTACAGATTCTTGCCCAACAATACGGATTTACCTGTACTTCCTTAAAAATAAACAAAAGTAAAGGGCGATGGGGTTCCTGTTCTGTGAAAAAATCCATCAATCTTTCTCTTTTTCTCATGATTTTGCCCGCTCATTTAATAGATTACGTCATTCTACATGAACTGTGTCATACCAGGGTTATGAATCATGGCCCGGAGTTTTGGAGATTAATGGATGAAGTGACTGCCGGCCAGGCAAGGGCTTTACGGAAAGAATTGAAATCGTATGCTTTATGACGGTTTTTGGGGCATTGCAAGGTTGCGTTTGCGTCATTGCGAGCCGCTTGCGGCGAAGCAATCCATTCTTGTATATGGATTGCTTCGGCCTTCGGCCTCGCAATGACGGGCGCCGTGTTTGTAACGGATGCAGCAGTCATCAAGCGATTTATTTGATAAATAGTTTCCTGACTAACTGTGACTTTTCCGAAACAACCTTCACCACAATCATTCGCTCCTCACCGGGGATGGGCAGGGTGCATGACGTTACCAACGCCATGCCCACCGCCCCAACTGTTCCTGACTGGGACGGTTGAGACTTTAAAGTCTTTGAAGACTTTAAGAAGATTGGGGACGACAGGGACGGCTGCTGCGGGAATGGCGTCGATACTGCATGTTTCACTAACGCCCGACCCTGAGCGTCATACAGTTCTACGCTGCGCAACGGATCACTCAAATCACTTTTCACATATAAAACACTGTTTTCCTGATAAATCAGGATGCCATGAGCGGTGGTTTCGTCATTGATGCCTGTATTTGTGCCAAGTATACGGATATAGAAACG
>JAISDK010000100.1 GCA_031264875.1 Prevotellaceae bacterium | reverse complement strand
TTTTGAGCAGTCGTTGTTGTTCCTGCTCCACCCTCTCGCGGGTCAAAAAGGCATTATTATTTATTTTGCGTTCGAAGTCTTGTAATTCAGACTGAAGTTGGCTACTTTGCTGATTAACATTTGCACGGGCGTTTTCTTCCTTGCGCACAATAATCTCGTTCAAATCCTTATAATAGTTATAATTTTGTAAAAGGGAATCCATATTAACATAAGCCACTGGCAAGAGTGACGACAAGTTCCCTTCAGGAGCAAAAGACGGCTTCGTCTCTCCCACCTCCTTTTTCCCCGTAAAATGCAGTATAAACAAAATGATAATGGCAACAGCAAGTACGCCATTCAAAAGGTAGTTAATGTTCTTCATAAAATTCAATTTATAATATTTATTTATTAATTCCGGTTTTTGTGCTTTTAATTTTCTGCTGTATATTTTTGTAACAGTTCTTCCAGATTTTTTTTATGTATTTGTTCGTAATGTTGCGACCTAGCGCACCGGATTCCCCGGTTTTGCAATGCCTGATTCCCGTCAATGTGTGTATTGGGAAATGTCCCGTTCTTTTTAAACAATATGCTTACACAAAGCATAACGACACAAGCAAAAACAGTTAAAACCGTAACTAATAACGTTGTGAGCATTTTCTTTATTTATATTTGTGGACGCAAATATAAGAGTTAAACTGATTATATTGCGGGTTTTTATATATATTCTGCTTTTTTCCAGAATAGCTCTTATGAATAGGAAATTATCAACATTTGACAAAATATCTTTACTAAAACAAAATAATAAGATGAATATTACAGATTTAAAACCAACAGTTGTCTGGAAGTTTTTCCATCAGGTCACACAAGTGCCGCGCCCTTCGAAAAAAGAAGGCCTGATTATCCAATATATAGAAGCATTTGCCAACGAGTATAACATTCCCATAAAGAAGGATGCAGCCAGCAACATCCTGATGTCGAAAAAAGCTACACCGGGATACGAAAACCTCCCTGTCGTCATCCTGCAATCGCATATAGACATGGTATGTGTCAGTAATAATGAAAAAAAGATCGACTTCGACAGAGATGCTATACAAACTATTGTAGATGGTGACTGGGTACGCGCCGACGGGACGACATTGGGCGCCGATAACGGCATTGGAGTGGCTGCGGAGTTGGCCATCTTAGCTTCCGATGATATAGAACATGGCCCCATAGAATGCCTATTCACTGTGGACGAAGAAAGCGGACTTACCGGAGCTCAGGCTCTCCAATCCGGCTTTATGACCGGTAGAATACTACTCAACCTTGACAGCGAAGACGAAGGGGAAATTTTTATAGGATGTGCCGGAGGAAAGAACACAAGAGCCGAGTTGTCTTATAATCCACTGCCAACCTCTCCTGCGCTTGATTATTTCCTTATCGAGGTAAATGGTTTGCATGGAGGACATTCCGGAGGCGAAATACACAAGGGACTTGGTAACTCCAACAAAATACTTGTGCGCTTTCTGTACCTGCTGAAAAACAGATTTAATTTTGCGCTTTGCGCAATAGAGGGAGGTAATCAACATAACGTCATTCCGTCTGAAGCGTACGCCATAATAGGATTAAATCCTGAAGACAAGGAAGAAGTACGTGCTATGTTAAATTGTTTTGTCGCCTGTATCGAAAACGAATTAAAACATGTAGACCCTGACGTACAGGTAGTAATGCAATCAGTAGACAGGCCGGAAACATATATAAATACTCAAACTGCAGAAAAACTCATATATGCTTTGCACGCCTGTCAACATGGGGTTGCTGGCATGAGCAATGATATTGAAGGTCTGGTTGAAACTTCTACCAACCTGGCGGCCGTGAAAATGGATGGCACTAAAATTATTATTGTCACAAGTCAGCGTAGCTCAATAGAATCAGCCAAAGCAGCCATAGCTAATCAGATAGCTTCTACCTTCTTGCTTGCCGGAGCCGTAGTGACGCAAAGCGACGGTTACCCTGGATGGGTTCCCAATACCGAGTCACAAATACTGAAAGTAGCTAGTGACAGCTATAAGCAATTGTTTGATAAGGAACCCAAAATAAAGGCAATACATGCCGGGCTGGAATGTGGGTTATTTCTAGAAAAGTATCCATATCTGGATATGATATCTTTCGGCCCGACTCTGCGCGACGTCCATTCCGTCAAGGAACGTGTGAGGATTGATTCTGTGGGACTGTGGTGGAAACACCTGCTTCACTTATTACAAAATATACCTGCAACAAAAACGCTTAACCAATCAGTTCGGAAGACACCAGGCCGTTCATAATGGCATAAAAAGTGAGACCGGAAACGGTTTTAATACCAAGTCTGGCGGTGATGTTTTTCCGGTGAGTCAAGACAGTGTTCAGGCTGATATTCAGTTTATCGGCGATATCTTTATTGGTACTTCCCTGCGCGATAAGTTTAAGTACATCTTTTTCGCGCAGGGATAATTCTTTGCTTCGTTCCGTCCTGTCATTGCTTTCTTCAATAGAAAAAAATTGCTGTAGCTGTTCGATAAGTGTCTCCTGCGGTAATCCGGTGTTCAGATAGTTGTATCCCGTGGAGTTGGCGGAGTTTTTTTCCTCTGATGTTACAATCAGCGTTCTGGAGCGACGGGGAAGGAAAAAATCAACATTCAGCATGAAAGTGTCGGCTTTGGTAAAATAATATTGAAAATCGCTTCCACTTTCCGGGAAATCACTAAACGAGTGGAAATTGATGATCTCAACCGGTGGAAAATAATCCGCCAGCAGACTTTGCAGACCGGCGCTTTGCAACGTATCGGACAGTATAATAGCTATTTGT
>JAISDK010000099.1 GCA_031264875.1 Prevotellaceae bacterium | reverse complement strand
ACGGCTGGTACTGCCGCTTGCAGGCACAAAGCAGGAAAAGGATATTTCCGACTACTTCAAAGCAGGAAATACCCGCGCCAATTTTATGAGACTTTTCATTGATTTTTTGGACAATCTTTCAGTTCGTCTTCCCTGCGCCACGTGGCTTTTACAACCTCCTGCAAATCCGGAATATCCTTTGCCGGTTCTTCCGCTTTGGCTTCGTGGGTTTCGATTAATGACGGCATTTTTTCAAGCGCTTTCAGGAAGTTTTGGGAAGCCAAAACGGGGTCACTGGCAATATGACCGTTGTTGTAACTGTATTTCACATCACCTTCACCTTCAACGAAAAAACGGTTTTCCCGCATAAACAGCCCTTCCTTTTGACTGTTCTCTGTTTTGACCATTGGTTATGTATAGCTGTACATAACAATGGTTTATAGAAGAATTCACTAAGATGAAATGCCTTGACGTTCTATTTCTCGATACAGGCGAGAAGTTTCGGTTGAACTGAATCTGACAAAAAAACCGGGAAGAATAAAATCTCTTTCCGGTTTTTAGGGCTTACAACGGTTTCCTTTTCCATACGTCAAAATAATTATTTTCAAGCATTTGCAAAACATCCGATAATTTATATAGGATTTTTACCTTTAACCTTGTAGTATGCGAGAAGCCCCGTTCGTGATAATTCTACAAAGTCCTTAATCCTAATCCCAATATTTTACAAACTTGTCATACATCCAAATTGCACGAATTTGAAAAAAAACATTACCTTTGTCATAACTCTAAAATTTATATGTTAGCGTTAGCGTCCTCGAAAGCCATTTTGCAGTCGGTCTATCGAGGGCGTTTTTTTATTTTTCAATCAGATAGATCATTGATAAATAATCTATTGATGAATTAGTAATGTGTAATGAATGGCATGAGAAAAACTGACAGATCATATCCATTGGGATATGTATCATTTTTACCCTAAAATAAAAACGCAAAGAGAAAGTATTAGCAGTGTATACAACAACAGCACATTCGCATGAAGAGAAGAGATGATAACGCTTTTTGTACGATAAATGAAAAAGGCGTACCGGACGAAGCGGCAAAACAGAATAACCGACTACCGGAAAATAATCTCCAGATGCGTATTACTATCTGTTCCTGTTCGTTAAATCTTTTATCCATAAATCAAATATTTATAATAAATAATCTATCATCCACGCAACAAAAGTAACGGAAAAAAACACGTCTGCAATACCATAAAAGTGGTATTTATAGAGTTTATTCGAAGTTGTTGTTCACTTGAACAGATATAGCAAATATGTACTTCGCTGCAACAACGTCGTTTAAAATGGAATAAACTCAATAAGTCATTTACAAAATTTTTATCTGTTCGAATGCTTGTTTCATATCTGAAATTAAATCCTTTACATCTTCTACTCCTACCGACATACGAATCAGCGTGTCGGTGATTCCTATTTTCTCCCGGACTTCTTTGTCAACAGATGCGTGTGTCATTACCGATGGCAATTCAATGAGCGATTCCACGCCGCCCAGACTTTCTGCCAAAGCAAAGATTTTCAAACTCTCCAAAAAACGTTCCGCATCGGCGATAGTGCCTTTTATCTCGAAAGAAAGAACACCTCCGTAACCTGTTGTTTGCAAACGTAATAAATTGTATTGCGGATGACTTTTTAAACCAGGATAAATGACTTTGGAAACTTTCGGATGTTGCTCCAGATAATGTGCTATATCCAAGGCATTCTTCTGGTGCTGCTCCATGCGAAGCGCCAAGGTTTTGACACCCCGCAAAGTTAGATAAGAATCGAAAGGTGAGATGACTGCACCAATGGCATTCTGATGATATTGAAGACGTTCGTGAAAATTATCGTCATTGAACATCACGACGCCCCCAAGTACATCGCTGTGCCCGCCAATATATTTCGTAGAGCTATGTACTACGATATCCGCTCCTAAGTCTAAAGGTTTCTGGAAATAAGGCGAAAGGAATGTGTTATCGACTGCAAGGATTAAACCATGCTGACGGGTTATGTTTGCTATAGCTTTAATATCAGACACTTTCAGCAGCGGATTGGACGGTGTTTCAATCCAGACTAATTTTGTAGCAGGCTTAATCGCCTCAGCCACACGACTTGAATCAGTGGCATCCACGTATGAAACTTCAAAACCGAGCTTGATGAATATTTTGTCAAACAGACGCTTAGTTCCTCCGTATAAATCGTCGAAAGCGATAATATGGTTACCGGGATTAAGCAACGAGAGCAAAACGGTTGTTTCGGCAGCCAGACCGCAGCTAAAAGCTAATCCATATTTCGCATTTTCCAAGGAAGCAAGCTTGACTTCCAGTGCTTTGCGTGTAGGATTTTGTGTACGTACATATTCATATCCTGCTGTAGGAATCGCTACTTTTTGCCGGGCAAATGTAGTTGATAAATGTATCGGGACAACCACATCGCCGGTCGCTCCCTCTCTAAAATCGGGTTCTTCGCCCACATGAACAGCTTTCGTCTGGAAGCCTTCGTATTGAATGTTTAAACTCATAAATATTAGTTTTTCTGATGATTAATAAAATCTATTCTTGTAACCAGACCTTCAAAACGTCCATCTGGATCAACGACGATAGCCACCAGACCTCTGTTGAGAATTTTTGCCAGTTCGTCGCGTCCGGCTGTGTAAGGAATCGTCGTTAGTTGTCGGGACATAAATTCTCCGACTGGCGTCAGCCAGTTGTGATTATGCGCATATAAGGCCATAAAAAGGTCTGAGTCGTCTACAAAACCGACGACATCATCCCCGTCAATGACGGGAAGTTGCGAAATGTCGTAGAGTTTGAATTTACTATAAACCGTTTTCACGGTATCGTAAGAATGAACATAAATAATGGAATTGTCTTCATAGCGGCGTGAGATAAAATCTCGTAAATCACCGAAATACTGCTTGTCAACAAGTTCTTGATCAAGCAACCAATAATCGTTGTACATTTTTGAAAGATATTTGTTGCCACTGTCGCAGGCAAAAGTGACAACACGTTTAGAACACGTTTGCTCCCGGCAATAACGTATAGCAGCAGCAAGCAAAGTGCCGGTAGACGATCCGGCGAGGATACCCTCATTGCTGAGTAAGTTGCGTACAGCTATAAAACTATCTCTATCGTTGATGGTATAGGCTTTTTTTGTCATGGAGAAATCGGCAAGCGACGGAATGAAATCTTCGCCGATACCTTCTACAAGCCACGATCCTGCATCTGTCCGCAAAATATTTTTGTTGATATAATCCGCCAAAATGGAACCTTCCGGATCTGCCAGAATAAATTCTGTTTGTGGAGATTTTTTTCTAAAATAGCGTGTCAATCCGGTGATTGTCCCCGATGAACCGACACCGGCAACGATGGTATCAATCCGGTGCTCCATCTGTTCCCAAATTTCGGGCGCAGTTGTCAATTCGTGCGCTAAGGGATTCGCCGGATTCTCAAATTGATTAACGAAAAAGACGCATCGCTCAGAAGCGATACGTCTTGCTAAATCCTGATAATATTCTGGATGACCTTTCATTACATCGGAGCGTGTGAGCATGATTTCCACGCCCATAGCACGTAAATGGTTGATTTTCTCCTGACTCATTTTGTCCGGAATAACTAAAATCAAATGATATCCTTTCATTTGAGCCGCCAATGCCAAACCCAGTCCGGTATTACCGGCTGTCGCCTCCACAACCGTATCTCCCGGCTTCAGTTTGCCTTGCTTCTCGGCTTCGTTGATCATGAAAAGTCCTACGCGGTCTTTAATTGATCCACCCGGATTCTGATTTTCGAGTTTCAGGAACAAACGGCAAATACCTGTGTCAGTATGTGTGAGCTCTACAACTGGTGTGTTGCCGATGGTTTCAAGTATAGTACTGTATATCATGTTCTTTTTATTTACTTGTTTGAAAATTTTCTTACAATATGCGGACTCTGCCCCGTTGCTTGTTTTTCAAAAGTGTATTAAATATATGATTTAAAGAGAAATTCACTTCAAATGTCGTGATTTTCCGTTCAAACAGATACCGTAATGAGAGTTGACCTATCCGCCGCACAAAAATGGCGGAACAATCGCGCAACGCATCGACAAAGATTTCCATGTTTTTCTCTGTATGTGGTGCTTCGCCGGAAATAAGACTGACTTCTCGCTCTTCGATAAAATCGACTTTTTCATCCCCTATTTCATAGATTAGAAGGTTTGTCGCCTGCCCGAAGTGCAGATCAACCACGTTCCCGTTACTACTTGCTATGGCTATCCTATAAGACGACATAATTTCCTAATTATATGTCTGGTAAACACCCGTATACAGGTCTTCAAGAAACTTCAGTCCACCATGATAGCCGACATAAGAACTGTGAAGTACTACTTTCTGTTGAAAAGGTGTGCTAACGCATAAGAAGTTGCCTGAAAGTTTCTTTACAATCTGTTTTTCAAAGATGCTACCGACAATCAAAGGCGGACCTGCAAAATATTCTTCTTCTATTTGCTTGTGTATCAGGTAACCATCTGTAGAGAAGACTACTTCAGCTTTGATTCTGTAGTTAAAATTCTTGAAATAACCGGCGATACGTTCCTGATGTTCAACCGGCACATTTTCGGTAAGATACTGTTTGTTCGGCATCAATCCGAAGTCGTTAATCAGAAATTTAGCTACGGCAAGCGCCCGAGAAGAGGTCGTGACGGTTGAAAACATCTTTGATGCTGTACGGTTTTCAAAAAATACACTTACCGAACGTTCGATGTAATAGTAATATTCTTCTTCATGTCTGGCAATAATCGTTTCTACAGGCTCAGGGTCAAGGCCGGCAAATCCGGCTACGGCACGCAGAAACGCGGAACTTTCGTGAGCGCCTATGGGTAGGGTCGGATAGTGCAGGTATGGCGTCCCGAACGTGGTTTTCAATAATTCCATATTACTCAGTCCGACCCAAGGTGATACCAGCAGGTTGAATTCTGCCAACGGTACTTTATTCAGGTTTTCAATACCCCTGTGTTCGCCAAAAACGACATTCGGCGTCAATCCGAGTTCTCGCACGAGATTTTCGAGTTCCCGAAAGTCGCCCAGCCAATAAGGGTCGTGTGACGGTACAGGTCCCCAGATGTTTACTAATCCTTTTATTTTTTCGATTTTCGGCAAACGGGTCAGATACTGCCGGATAAGGGCGTCAATAACCCATTCGTGTCCCTCATAATTAGTACCTTTAAATCCTGGCGTGCTGACGGCGATAACCGGTTTGCCGGTATCCTGAAATTCACTCACAACCTGTTCGATATCATCGCCTACTATTTCAGTCGTACATCCGGACAGCACGACAAACAAATCGCCATCTATCACTCTCAGCGAATTGCTCATTATGTCGCGCAATTTACCTTCGCCGCCGAAGACGACTTCCGTCTCGCTTATATTGGAGCAAGGCAGCGTATTGGTTGCCAGGTAACCCGTCCCCGATCCGTCGCCTGATACGCGGGCGGCACAACCGGAACCCGAATGAAAAACCGGAACAGCTCTGTGTATTGCCAGCACGGTCTGCGAAGCGCCAAGTGCACATACATATCTTGGCTCATCCAAAATCTTTGTCATAATTTATTTTCTCTTTTTTAATTTGCAAGTAAAAAAGCATCCGGCTTCTGCCTCATCCACCAGTCCGTATAAGGTAATCGGACATGTTTCGACAGATTTTCGGTAAAACTGCGATTCAGGATAAGATCCAGCAACGTCTTTCCGAAGCGTAACGTACCTTTGTATCCGAAAACGTTATATTCATCGTAGACACAATAGCCCGGGATGCCTATTTTCATTGCCCAGATAGCCGAATCGGGATGCCTTGATACGAAAATATCGGGTTTTATTGTATTCAGAATGTTCATAAATTCAAAGTTCTGCAAGTGATTCACCGAATAAGTGAAATTCTCCGGCGAATGGTCGATCAGATATTGCAATGCCTGTGGACGGGTACCGTCGTCGTATTGCTTATCGAAATGCCACGCTGTAAGATGTTCTATCTTCATGCCAAACTCTTGCAATACACGGGCTATGTTCGCTCCCAGATTCGGGCCCATTGCGATCATGACCCGTTTGTCCGTCAGTTGTTCCTTTATCTTTTCGATCCCAGGCAGGTATACGTTTCTTTCTTTCTGCAGGAACGCTTCCATTTCCGCTTCTTTTCCTACGACTTTGGACAACTGGCAGGCAAGGTCTTCATATCCCGTAATCCCGTGCGGCTGCAACGAACGTATGAATGGAACGCCGTATGCCGTCTCAAGACCAATACCAAGATATGACGACAATGTACTGCATGTGGTAATAGACGCTGTCGCTTCCGGTAAATGCTCCAACTCTTTGACCGTCGAGGCAGCCAGAAGAAATGTCGGCTCAAGTCCGAGCACATCCAGCAAGCGTATGATATCGGCGCGTGTGTTCCATGCCATACCTGCCGTGAAACCGATAATATTGACCTTGTTGGTTTTCTTCTGCGGTGGTTTGACGATATACTTCAATATAGCATGATAGGTTGCATCAAACCCCGATGCCCAAATCTGTGATTTAAATCCCTCGCAATGAATGGGAGCAACAGGAATGCCTGTAATATCTCTTACGTCTTCAATAATCCCTTCCAAATCTTCGCCGATAATACCGCTCACACATGATGCACCGATAAAAATCGCTTTAGGATGATACCTGTTATATGTTTCGATAACTACATCTTTCAGGTTTTCGATAGCTCCGAATACCGTATCGGCTTCTGTCATATCCGTACAGGTATAAGCAAAACTGCTCCTGTCCCGACCTATAGCATTTGCAAGCAGATCAAAAGCCGGTTTGACCTGTGCAATTGCAGCACACCCCGAAGGCCCGTGGTGAACAATGGCGACGTCATTAATTTCAGCAGCCTGCGCCAACGCACAACCTGATGCACAAGCCGATGCCTGACTGAAGCATCTTTTTCTCTCACTCGGACAACCGGCGCAGGCAATTTCCTGTCCGATCTCATGTAACGTTCCGGAATAACCAGTTATTGACCCAATTCGCGATTCTCGAGAACCGCATAATTTACTCTTTACATCTATTGCCATAATTATTATTGTTATAAATGAGTACTGCAAAACCAATATACAACAATCGACGATGCCTGCCGACGAATTCTTATCGATAATTTTCTGTCGGTGGATGCTCGCCTGCGGAGACCGGTTGTTTTTTTATTCTATTATTTATAACTTGTATCATACGGGTTTGAAACAGTTGCGCCATCGTATCCATAGTTTTGCCATAAACCTTCGGGATTGAGCAAACGCTCCGAATTAGGTATCGGGAAACGATAGTTGCGCACCGAAACAGCTGGTTTTGTACGGCTGACGGATGTTACAAGTTTCTTCCAGCGTACAAGGTCGAACCAGCGCGTCTGTTCGAGAACGAACTCGAAGTAACGTTCTTGTTGCAGGATGTCACGAAAAGATTCTTTTGTCAATCCGCTCAAATCGTGAGTATACGACGGAGTAGAACCAGTCGGGTCGGCGCTGTATTTTCCTTCGCGAAACGCGCGGCGACGAATTTCGTTGAGAGCGTCGTATGCCGATATACCGTTATATACGTTATCGGGGCCGTCTAACTCGTTGAGCGCTTCCGCCAAAGTAAAGTATACATCGGCATAACGGATAATGGGGACATTGATGGCTGAAGCAACCCAGTTTGCCCCATTGACTGTGTCGATAAGTTTGCGGAAACGGGGTAAATCAAACTCAAAGAAACTGTCAGTCGATGGGTTGTACAGTCGTTTTGCGTAACTGCTATTCTTGCGCTGGTCTCCTTCGGCATAAGAGTTGTAGAACAGATTTAAATCGGTGATAATCAACACAGGTTCATTCTGATTGAACCCTGTACTCCAGGTACAATGTTGTGTTGAATTACCCGAAAAGCCATTATCTTGTCCGTATGCAAACTGTGCTGAAAAGATATGTTCTTTGCCGTTCTTTTTAGCGGGGTCGAAAGCATCGTAAAAGTTGGCAAACAATTCATACTGTCCACTGTTGATGACTTCGTATGCATATCTTACTGCATTGTTCAAATCGGAATCGACATCAGCGTCGAGCAAACTCGAATGAACAAGATAAACCCTACTCAACAGGGCAATAGCGGAACCGCTCGTTGTCCGACCCTTATCGTTTTGTTCTGCGGGTAATGCCGAAGCGTCTTTCAAATCCTGAATGATAAAATCGTAAACATCTTCGACCGACTGACGCTTGAGGTCTTCGACACTGTATTCACTCGACTTGACAAGAGGAACTTCACCCCAAAACTGTACTGCATTAAAATATAGCAATGCACGGAGAAATTTCGCCTCGTTAATCAGACGTTGCTTGATTTCATCCGAAGCGCTTACTTTTGGAATATTGTCGATAGCGATATTGGCGCGGGCAATGCCTTTGTATATCTGTTCCCAGGTACATTGCACCTCGAAATTCGTGGCATCGTAAGTAACCGAGCTTATAGCGCGGGTTTCGGGACTGTTGGAATTTGCTCCCGCTCTCATATAATCGGAAGCCAAATCGTTCAGGTATAAAATCTGGTCGCCATAGAGCGGTGTATTTTTATCACTGTGAACCAGAATGGCATAAATGCCATCGACGGCGGTAACAGCATCATCCTCTGTTTGAAAATAATTGCTATTGGTGAGCAATCCCGACGGATGCTGGTCGAGTTCGTCCGTACAGGACGCGATAATGAGGTTTAATCCAACCAATAATGTTATTAATATCTTTTTCATACAAATTATTCTTTTATTATGTTATAAATTTAGATTTATACCGAACAGGAATGTCCTTGTCGAAGGATATGCGCCGTAATCGACGCCCTGATATAGCGAACTCTGTTCGTAGCTTGTGTTTCCTATACGCGAGGCTTCGGGGTCGAAACCCTTGTATCGGGTCAGTGTGAACAGGTTTTGAGCTGAAACAAATACACGTAACGATAATTTTTGTGTCAATCCCTTAATGCGGAATGGAACAGTATATCCGACCGATACGTTTTTCAGTTTCAGATAAGATGCGTCTTCGATAAAGCGGCTGTCCATAACGAAAGTGCTTGCCTCGTATGCTTTGGGAATCTCGTTAGATGGATTGCTGGTAGTCCATCTGTTGTTCAGCGTTGCCGAAGCATTGTAGTTATGGTAAGGAATGTTCAATTTGTTTTCCAGAGCATTGTATAGTTCGTTACCGTAACTTGCCGAGAAGTATAATGAAGCATCCCATTTTTTATAGGCAAACGTATTGTTGAATCCGAGAATAAAATCGGGTTGAGCATCGCCCAGCACTACTTTATCTTCGGATGTGATTGTGTGGTCGCCGTTCTGGTCGATATATTTCGGATAACCGGGTTGAGGTTGAAACGCCGGGTCGGTAATCCAGGAGGCGACTGGTACCTTTGAGATATCGTCGCCTTGTTGCACCACGCCGTCAAACTGATAGCCATAGAACGTACCTAGAGGCAACCCCGGTTTCACAATCGTCGGATACACTGTCGAAAGCGCTCCTGCTCCGGGAAACACCGGTTGTATTTCGCTCAATCCTCCCAGATTGAGTACTTCGTTTACATTGAGCGACCAGTTCAGTCCGCTGTGCCAGTTGAAATCCTTCGATTTGACGACGTGAATGTTCAATCCGATTTCGAGACCTTTATTAGACACGGAACCTGCATTGGTATACGTATTTTCATACCCTGTTGTTTTCTCGACGGGTAACAGCAGCAGCAGGTCGGTTGTCTTTTTGTAGTATGTGTCGAAAGTGGCCGTGATACGGTCGTTCCACAGTCCGAGGTCGATACCCGCATTATATTGAGTTGTGCGTTCCCACTTCAAATCGGGATTGGGCTTCGTGATACCCGGCGCAAATCCAACGACAACAGTTCCGCCATAGGAATATGTTTCCGGTTTAAGAGTGTTTTCGTACAGATATGTCGGAATCTCCTGATTTCCGGTGATGCCTGCGCTTAATCGCAGTTTGAGATTGCTCAGATTTTTATAGTTTTTCAGGAATGATTCGTTATTTACATTCCACGACAGACCAACAGCCGGAAAATAAGCCCAATGATTATTTGGTCCGAAACGCGACGAACCGTCGGCACGCAAAGTAAGGGTCAAATTGTATTTATCACGCAAAGTGTAATTAACGCGACCGAGATACGATATCAGAACACTTGTTTCAGCTCCCGAGTACGGAGTCGAAGGCGTACCGCTTTGCAGACTGTTTTGTCTTGTCGCCTCATTCTGAAAATTCGTCGAAATAGCGTTACTATATTCGATATCCGAGTGTTGGTAAGTATATCCGAACAATGCGTCGAGAAGATGAATCTCATTAAATAATTTGTCGTAATTCAGGGTAAATTCCGATTGCCACGAATTAGCTGTTTTATTACCTTTTAAAGCATAGCCATTTGATTTGTGTCCGCCGATAGCATCTTTTGGAGCGTAATAATTTTGATTGCTTCCAAGCAAATCTGCGCCCAAGTTTACTTTCGCCGTTAGGGAGGGCAATATTTTGTATTCGGCAAAAAAGTTACCCAAGACCCGATTTACTTTGGTTTCGCTGGTAGTGGTAAGCAGGTCGGACAAAGCGTTTTCTTCCGGATTATCGGCAAACGGGTTGTAATGATTGAATGTACCGTCGGCATTGTAAATCGGTACTACGGGCGCAGACCTCAATATGGATACCCACGAATTTACCTCGTTGTCGTGATTATAGGTGCCCAATGAATTTTGTACAGAGTAACTGCCAAGTGCATTCAGGCCGATACGGAAATTCTTAAGTACTTCCCGGTCAAGATTAGTGCGGAGCGAGTAACGTCCGTAATCGGTGTTTCTAAGAATCCCGGATTGCGAAGTATAGTTACCTGAGATAGCGTAGCGACCTTTATTGTCTCCCCCGCGAATGGATATTTGATGGTCTTGCGTAATACCCTTTTGCAGAGCCTCGCCTACCCAGTCCGAGGTACTGTTCGAATCGAATCCGCCATTTGCCTCTACCTGTGCGACAACGTTCGCCGAATTGAAATCCCTGTAAAACGCCCACCATTCGGGACCGTTGAGCAGTTTAGGTTTCTTTGCAATTTCTGACCATCCCGCTGTCGACTGGTACGAAATATTGGTTGAACCTCTTTTCCCTCTTTTCGTGGTAATGATGATAACTCCGTTTGCACCGCGCGTACCGTAAATGGCCGTAGCTGAAGCATCTTTCAATATTTCTATTGATTCGATATCGGCGGGATTGATGGTTGACAACAGGTTGATATTGGCATCAATCCCGCCAATAGCAGACAAATCTTGCCCAACATTTGTTTTACTGTTATTGTTGTCGTTGTAAACAATGAAACCGTCAATCACAAAAAGCGGTTCGTTACCGCCGTTAATCGAGTTAGCACCGCGAATACGGATAGTAGAAGATGCGCCGGGTTGCCCCGAGTTCTGATTGACGACCACGCCCGGCACCGCTCCGTTTAGCACCTGGTCGAAAGATATTACCGGTTGTTTCAATGCTTCTGATGAAATAGAAACAACCGATCCGGTCAGCTCCTTCCGTTTCTGTGTTCCGTAACCGACTACCACAATTTCGTTGAGCAGGCTCAAATTTTCCTGCAAAAAGATGGTAATAGGTTCGGAATACTCGTAAAATTCGATTTCCAGAGTTCTGTATCCTACGGAACTGATAGAAATCGTGGCCGGAAAAGCGTTTACATTTATGAAAAACACTCCATTTATGTCGGCTACAGTACCGTTTTTCTCATTAACGAGGAAAACGTTAGCGCTGATAACCGGTTCATTCGTGGAGGCGTCCAGGATCAGACCTTCCACTTTAATCTGTTGTGCGTAAGAATGATTTGATGTGAATATCATCCCCAAAACAATGAATATCTGTGTATAGAGTAATATCTTGTTCACGATTATCTTTGCTGTATTAAATTTTATATTTACTTTTGTCATGCTTTAAATATTTTTTTGTATTGGGCGCTCTTTGTAATGTTGTCTATTCTTAGAGCGTCCTTTTTATTTGTAACTTTTTATCTAATCAAAATAGCAAATCTTTTTCCACAGGTTGGAGGAAGAAATCTGACTCTCTCCTGTTCTTGTCCAAAATGTCAGTTCATCATTTTCATATAATTCTATATTTAAAAATTTAACAATATTATTATTCATAACTCTTAACTCTTATCAGTTTTCAGGGCGATCCAGTCACCTGCCATCTGGATAATCTGAACGATAACAATCAACAATACGACCGTTATAATCATCACATCTGTTTGATAGCGGTAATAACCGAACCGGATAGCGAGGTCTCCGATTCCTCCACCGCCGACCATACCTGCATTCGCTGAATTAGCCACCAATCCGATAGCCAGTATTGTTACGCCCCTCAGAATACCAGGCAAGGCTTCGGGTAACAGTACGCTTTTGATGATGTCGAAATTACTTGCGCCGAATGCCCGTGACGCCTCGATAATCCCGTTATCCACACTGCTCAGCGAACTTTCTACCAATCGCGCGAAATAGGCAAAGGATGCAAATATCAGCGAGACACATGCCGCTAACGGCCCAATCGAAGTGCCGACAATCAGTTTCGTCAGCGGAAGTAGCAACACCAGCAAAATGATGAACGGTATCGAACGGATGATGTTAATTGAGACGCCGCTGATGGTATGCAATATCTTGTTTTTCCAAAACAACTGTTCTCTTGTCATGTATATCAAAATGCCAATCGCAAGTCCCAGCAGTACGGATATGACAAGCGATATGCCACACATCAGGAATGTTTCCATAAACGCGATTTTCAAATACCCGAATAATTCGGAAAAAGGTAAACTCTTCATCGTTATACTAAATTATTATTATATATTCTTTTTTCTTCTTTGTCAACAGGTTCGGTGACGTACTTCACCTCTTCGACCCTGTACGTTTGTTTCCTGATATAGTGTTCCGCATGGGCGACGTTTTCTTGTTTGCCGGAAAGTTCAATGACCAATACGCCGAAAGGTTTGCAGGTGATGTATTCGATTTTACCAAGCAGGATATTTATGTTCACATCGAATTTCCTTATGGTGTCCGAAATAACGGCGTCGTGAGCCTTGTTGCCGCTATAGAACAGTTTCAGGGTTTTGGCGTTTTCGTTCGATGCCGGTTTCGGCAAATCCATGTCTAGCGTATGGCTAACCAGCGATTTTGTGTATTCCTGTTCGGGATTGGTGAAGATATTGAACGCTTCGTCAAGTTCGATCACCTCGCCGCTGTTCATAACGGCAACCCTATTACATATCTTTTTTATTACATGCATTTCGTGCGATATGATAACGGTGGTGATATTCAATTTTCGGTTGAGGTCTTTCAACAGCTGCAGGATGACGTTTGTATTCTCCAGATCGAGCGACGAAGTCGGCTCATCGCAAAGGAGGATATACGGATTGTTAGCCAAAGCGCGTGCGATCCCGACACGTTGTTTTTCGCCTCCGCTCAATTTCGAGGGATATGCCTGTGCTCTGTCCGACAGTCCGACCAACTCCAGGACTTCCGGCGTTCGGCGTCGGATTTCGTCCTTGCCTTTACCGGTAACTTTCATTACGAATGCAATGTTGTCATACACTGTTTTGGCATTAATCAGGTTGAATTGCTGAAATATCATACCGATATTTGTACGCAGTTCCTGCAAGGCGGCACCTTTTAGAAAAGTAATATCTTCGTTATTGACAAGTACCTGTCCTTCTGTCGGTCGCTGCAACAGGTTGACAGTTCGAAGCAATGTGCTTTTCCCCGCTCCGCTTGTGCCGATAATCCCAAAAATTTCGCCCTGGTGTACGTCGAATGAAACGTCTTTTACGGCTGTTATCTCCTTCTTTTTTAAGGAGAATGTAACCGATACATTCTTGAAACTGATAATATTTTCCTGTTGAATAGACATATATCTTCACTAATATTTATTTTGTATTCCCCATTTTTCGACATACCATTTCGGTCGCTGATAGGTATGGAAACGATATTTGGGGCATTCAATCACGTTTTTGTATTCTTCGGACAGCACGGCGTCTTTGAAATCCTTTGCCCACTGCCGCTCTTCATTTCCGGGTTTGACGCCAAAAAAAATCAGGTACTCTTCGCCGGGAGAAACTTCGCGGACAATTGCCTGGTCAAGTATTCCGAGTAGGTCGGCGTCGTCACCGAAGATGACGGCAAAGGCTACGCTTTCGAGATTACGTGGAATCTGGGCGGCATTCATCCCTCTGAATACAAGTTCGTATGGATTTTTCGAAATATCCCGTTCGGTAGCTTCGCCCTTGACTACGTCGTCCTTAATAGTCAGGAAACCGAGCCTCTCAAGGAATATCAACGAACGCGGTAAATTCGACGGATCGTTGGGAAGCAACACTACGTCGCCTTTTTCGACTTGTCGCTTTAATTCGTCAACGGTGCGTATGTTGAGCTTTTTCGAAAATATACCTTCCGTAGCACTCGGCACCGTGATGAGCGTTGCAACTTCGACTCCGGTATATTTCTTGATATAATCGTATGCTGCCCTGTGTCCGGCGACGACCATATCTACTTCTCCTTCGTTAAGGAGATTGGCAAGCATCCGGGCTTCGTCTATCGCCCTTTGTTTGATGACGTATCCCTTCTTCTCCATGATGGGCTGAATGGCATACGTGATCATGTCGGGATAAGTAGGTTTCTGTGTAACGGCAATACTGATAACTTTTTTATTCGCCGCATTATCAGGACGTTTCGCGGATCCGGACATGCACGAATATAACAACACTGTCAAAACGCTTGCGAACAACGTCCAAAATATCTTTACATTTGATTTCATCATTATTTCCCCCATTCGTTAGCAATTCCCCACTTTTCCCTATACCATGAAGGACGATAATATCTATGAAACCTGTATTCAGGGTTCTCAACTGTATTTTTAAACTCTTCGGACAAGACGGCATCCTTAAAATCCTTCACCCATGGTTCGTCGCAGTCGGCGTCCTGTATGACGAAGATATTCAAGAAAAGGTCGCTTTCGTCTACCTCGCGGATAATAGCCCTGTCGAGTATTCCGAGCAAGTCGGCGTCGTCGCCGTATATAACCCCGATAGCGATACCGTCAAGAATACGCGGAATTTGTTCGGCTTTAACCATCCTGAAAGAAAGTTTGTAGGGATTGTGAGCAATATCATGTTCGGTAGCGGCGAACTTGTCGATTCCGTCTTTCAATTTGAGGAATCCGAGGTTTTCCAGAAATATCAGCGACCTAGGCAAATTGGTAGCGTCGTCGGGCATGGCGACTATATCTCCTGGCTGCACCGCCTGTTGGAGTTCGTCGACAGTCTTGACATTATACTTGTCCGAAAAGATACCCATATGAGCGCTCGGAACAGTAATCAGAGGGGAAATTTTCCAACTTGGATTGTTTTCCTTCTCAAAATTCAGGGCGGATTCATGTTGTCCGATATTGATGTCTACATAACCATCGACCAACGTTTGATTGAATACATGCTGGTCATCAAGTTGTAGGAGATTGACGGTATATCCTTTTCTCTCCAGCATCGGTTTGACGGCGTACTTAATCAGGTCGGGATACGTCGGTTTTTGCGTAACGCCGATAAGGATAATTTTGTTGTCCCGTCGTGCCTGTTTGTCGGGCTGCGAGGCGCATGACGACAAAATCCATACCGCCAATATAACTAATAATATAAATGTGTTTCTTTTTATCATAACTTTTATCTCATATCTCTTAGTTCTTAACTCTTAACTCTTAACTCTCACAGGCACCGCTACATTCTCCGTTCAGTCGCAGTACATCTATCGGTATTTCGTCATTGACAAAAAGTTTTTCGGCAATATTGTGTATAGTACCGTCAACCGATTCGACCAGTATACCTTTGTTTTGGAGCCGTTCGTAAGGCGAACGTCCCAGACCGCTGACAAGTAAAGCGCTGCAATCGGGAATCAATTCGGCTATTGTATCCCAGCGGTTTGTCGAACAACCGACTGCCGGTACGCATCGCGTTTCTACAAGCTCAACTGTTCCGTTATTAAAACGATAAATCCAGAACAGCGTCGCTTTGCCCAAGTGTTGATTGACAGTAAGCCCATTGCTACTGGCGGCTGCGATGTAGGGTCTCTTTAGGAAATCGCACTGAACTTTGCGAACCTGACGTTCCTGCGCAAGTTTCCCGCTGATATCGTTGCCCAGTAAACCAACGGCGTCAGCCCTGCATCGCGCACAATGCGACATCTGTTTGATGTAAAGCGATGTTTGGGCACGAATTATCCGCATGGTTTTCGGCGAGGGTTCTTCGAGCGATTCGTATGGAGTTCCCGCCACCGGTATCAAAGGAATACAGTTCTGGATATCGGCACCCCATTTCGAAACATATTGTGCAATCTCAGCTATATGGTGCAAATTGACCCGAGGAATGACGACGGTATTGATTTTTACTATGATGCCGTATTTTTTCAATAACCGGATTGCCTGTGTTTGTTTGTCAAGCAAAATCTCGGCGCCTTCTCGACCATAATACATCTTTTTGTTATAACAAAACCATTCGTACACGTTTGCCCCGACTTCCGGATCGATAGCGTTGACCGTAATCGTGACGTGCGAAACGTTCAGTGCAGCCAGATGGGACACATACTCCGCAAGCAAAAGACCGTTGGTCGAAATGCACAGCAGTATGTCGGGAAACGCTGCTCGTATCCGTTCCAGTGCTTCCAGCGTTTCTTCGGGATTGGCGAACGGGTCGCCCGGTCCGGCTATCCCGACAACAGCGATATTGCTGACGCGTTTCAATACATCGGACAGATATTCAACAGCCTGTAGAGGTTTCATCACCGATGTAGTCACTCCCGGACGGCTTTCGTTGGCACAATCAAATTTGCGGTTGCAAAAGTTGCATTGTACATTACACCGAGGCGCTACTGCCAGGTGAATCCTGCCGGTGGTATGCCTGACGTCCGCATTAAAGCAAGGGTGATTATGAATGTCCATTTCTTTTTGTATTTTAATTATATATTAGCCTGCGCTCCGCGCACTTCACCAGCTTCGATAGCAAGCAACTGATCCGCCCATAGCGCCGACCACACGCGAAGTGCATCAATATCTAACGGGGTCGGAACTTTTGATTCCGTATGTTCATGTATCTTATGGGCCAAACTGCGGTAGATGTCCGCCTGCTGGGATGTCGGTTGCGCTTCGATTGTTGTACGTCCCGACAGTTCCGATTGAGTAACGGTTATCGAACGGGGTACATATTCTACCACTTGAGTACCTGTTTTATGTGCAAAATCATCTATTATGGATTGCTGATACTCACTGTTGATAGAATTCGCTATAATACCTCCGAATAGAGCGCCGCCGGTATTAGAGTATTTTTTAATACCTTTCATCAGGTTGTTGGCTGCATATATCGCCATGAAGTCGGAAGATGAAACGGTGAAAACGTGTTCGGCAATTCCCTCGCGGATAGGTACGGCAAACCCACCGCAGACTACGTCTCCAAGCACATCAAAAATGACATAATCCAATTCCAGTTCTTGAAAGATGTTTTGCTGTTTCAAAAGTTCAACGGCTGTAATTATACCTCTCCCAGCGCAACCAACGCCGGGTTGAGGACCGCCGGCTTCCACGCAATAAACGCCTTTAAATCCCTGAAATATAGCATCGTGAGCATCTACTTTCGGTTTCTCCCGCAACAAATCCAAAACGGTGGGTATATATTTCCCATCACGTAATGTATTGGTCGAATCACTTTTCGGATCACAACCAAATTGAAGAACTTTGTAACCTGCTTCTACTAAAGCAGCACTGATGTTGGACGTAGTGGTAGATTTACCGATACCTCCTTTTCCATAAATAGCAATTTGTTTGATTTTTTTCTGCATAAAAACTAATATAAAAGAATAGACTTTTCTTATACAATATATTTATTGATAGTACAAGACAAAATATAATAATGTTATTCATTGCTAAACGCTTGTCCAGAATCTGTAATCAGATAATTTACAGATAGTTGACATCTTTCAGTCCGATAAACAAACAGATAGATTCCGAACGATTTTTCTCATCCGTACTTAATTCACAGTGTGCCATGCACGGAAAATTAATAATCAACGAACGAACATCGTCCGAATGACATGACGTGAAAATATTTATAATGAATCAGGGAAACGTGTCTTTTCGCCGTCGCCAATAGTACGGGTGGATTTTTTTTGTAAAAATGGCGAAAAACATCGTACGTCAGAAAAAAAGTGCATAAATTTGAAATAAAAAACATTGCTTTTGACATGACTCTAAACGTTTAATTTGTTAGTATAAATGTCCTCGAAAGCCATTTTGCAGTCGATCTGTAGAGGACACTTTTTTATTCAATCAATAATTAATATATAATCACATAAATGATGCCGTAAAGATAAAGATAAAAGAAACCGCTCACAATGCCATAAATGTGGTATTTTTACGCAGGTGTTGTTAATTCAATCTCCCTCTGGATAACAAAAAATCATTAATCAACTTCACAATACGGGAATTATACAAACCGAGAGCCGCCGAATAGATATTTTGCCAGTCGGGATTATTGCCTACGCAAAGGACTTTCGGTTCATCGGGATTGTTTATGTCCAATGTAAAATCGTTCCCTGTCATCACCCAGTAAAGTTGCGGCGAAATCATCCTCGACAAAGGAATTTTAGCGCTCGCAATCTGCCCCTGGAGCTGATCTTGGGCATTCCCGAGCCATACATCCATGAATGGGAAGAGGTAATTTTCAAGCTGCGGATAAGAGGTCAGGATAGGGAAAATATCGGCATACTTTCTATTCAAAAATTCTATCGCATGAGGAAACGTGCAATATTTACCGTCCTGATAGATTTTCAAATACCAAATAATTGCTGCTAAAAGGATTATCGGCGATTCTACAAAAAAATCTCCCTGCTTTTGAATCCACGTTTTGTTCAAATTTAACATTATTGTGTATGAGGCTTCGTATGCGTCGCTGATATCAGTCATAAATTCCGGTGCAATGGGATTACAGCGGTGCGACTTGCGGGGATTGTCGAAATTGATTACATAGAATTTCGGCTTTACTTTGTATTTATCCATATTATTGAGCATTGTATTGTAGGCTATAACGGAAAGGTCGTCAAACTTGTAATCATAGACATACATTGAAAAGCCTTTGATAATCTGCTGCTTAATGTACGAATTGACTATCGCATACGACTTTCCTGAACCCGGAGTACCCAATACAATGGAAGCACGAAACGGATTGACTACGTTTATCCAGCCTTTGTTCCACTTCTTTTTGTAGAAGAAGCGGGTAGGCAGGTTTACAGAATATTCGTTTTCGATTAGCCGCGTTTCCTGCATAAAAGATTCATTCTCCAAATTAAAAACGTCGTCCATCAGGTTGTTTTTGAGCAGGCGGCTCATCCACAGTCCGGCAACGAGCAAAAGAATATAGCCCAAAGTGAGCGTAAATACATAAAACGCCGTGTTCGCCACCAGCGGAAGCGACAGATACAGCAGCCACCAGTTGAGGAAAAACAACACAAAGCCGAAAAACAGAAACGTGTTGATTTTCGACCATTTAATCTTTTCCTGCCTGACGCCTTTTGTTCCCAGACACGACAACGCCAGAAAGACAACCGCGAACAGTTTTGTCCATAAAACAGACGAAAACAGTCCGGTTGTCCTTTGAAAATTCATAAGGATTTTATCGACCACGCCGATATTTATCCCCCAATCCACAATACTCTGGTAACAAAACCAATA
>JAISDK010000044.1 GCA_031264875.1 Prevotellaceae bacterium | reverse complement strand
GGTCCCGAAGTTTTCGGGAGACTTTCATACATTGTATGAAAAGGTCCCGAAGTTTTCGAGAGACTTTCATACATTGTATGAAAAGGTCCCGAAGTTTTCGAGAGACTTTCATACATTGTATGAAAAGGTCCCGAAGTTTTCGGGAGACTTTCATACATTGTATAAAAAGGTCCCGAAAACTTCGGGACCTTTTCATACATTTTTGCACGTACTCTCGGTAAATAAAGCGTCTTTGCAATACGCGAAATCATCCCGTGTGCAGTATAATACGTTAATTTACGTCATCTGGGCGTCTGATGAAAACGAGAGTTTGAAAATACATTCATTTGAAATACATTCGATAAATTTCATGATACAGGTACGGTTTTAAACACTGGTCATTCTTTTAATCGCTTCTACAGTATCGTTTTTATGTCCAAAGGCGGTGAAGCGGAAAAATCCTTCGCCGGCAGTGCCGAAGCCCGATCCGGGAGTGCCGACGACCTGTGCTTTGTTCAGCAGCAAGTCGAAAAAGTCCCATGAAGTCATATTGTCAGGTGTCCGGCACCAGATATAGGGAGCGTTAGTTCCGCCATAGCACTTCAATCCGATACTTTCGAGTCCCGACTTTATAATTTTGGCATTTTGCATGTAATATTCAATTGTTTCTTTCGTTTGGCGCTGCCCTTCGGGGGAATACACTGCTTCGGCTCCACGCTGGATTACGTATGCCGTTCCGTTAAATTTTGTGGACTGACGACGCCGCCACATCGCGTTAAGCGAAAGGGTTTCACCTTTTGACGTTTTGGCGGTCAAGTCTTTCGGCACAACTGTATATCCTGCTCTCAAGCCGGTAAATCCTGCCGTTTTTGAGAAGCTTCTGAACTCAATGGCCACTTCCCGTGCGCCCTCGATTTCGAAGATGCTTCGCGGGATGTCTGCTTCGGAAACAAATGCTTCGTATGCGGCGTCATACAGTATCAGCGACTTGTGCTTAAGTGCATAATCTACCCATAATTTCAGCACGGCTTTTGTCAGCACGGTTCCGGTGGGATTGTTCGGGTAGCACAAATAGATGACATCCGCCGTTTGTTCGGGAAAATCAGGCACAAAGCCGTTTGCAGGGGTGCAGGGCAGCAATTCAATTTCGCGTCCCGCCATTCGATTTGTATCGACATAAACCGGATAGGCAGGGTCGGTAATGGCGATTCTGTTGTCAGCGCCAAGTATATCGCCAATATTTCCAGTATCGCTTTTAGCGCCGTCGCTCACAAATATTTCGTCGGCTTCGATCGCGATGCCTCTGTCGGCAAAGTCATGCTTCAGTATTGCCTGCACCAGAAAGTCGTATCCTTCGTATGGCGCATATCCGCGCAAAGTTTCCGTTTTGCCCATTTCTGCTGTTGCAGCTGTTATGGCGTCAATTACGGCAGGAACAATGGGCTGGGTTATGTCGCCTATTCCCAGACTGATTACTTTCCTGTCGGGATGGCTGTTCCTGTATTCGCTTACCCGTCGCGCTACTTCTGCAAACAGATAGCTGTTACCGATTTCGGTATAATGTTCGTTTAACTTTATCATATCAATATGTATAAATCAGTACACTCCTTCGAAAACTGTAACCGCTTCGCCTGTGAGATATACGTGATTGCTGTTTTCATTCCATTCGATTTCAAGGTCTCCACCCAAAAGGGAGACTGTCGGTTTCCGTTCCAGACGGCCATTCAGCACTCCTGCCACTCCTGCGGCACAGGCTCCTGTTCCACAGGCCAGAGTTTCGCCACTTCCGCGTTCCCAGACACGCATTCTGGCATGTAAGGGTGAGAGGATTTCTACAAATTCCACGTTCACCCTTTCGGGGAATACCGGATGATTTTCGATTTTTCTGCCCACTGTTTCCAAATCGAGACTGTCGATGTCGTCGATAAAGATCACCGCGTGCGGATTGCCCATCGACACGGCGGTTACGGCATACCGTTCCACTCCGAAATCAATGACCCTGCTGATTAATTGCGGCTCGTTCCATACGACAGGAATATCCTCGACGTTCAGCGCCGGGATGCCCATATCGACTTTTACCTTTTCAACTTTCCCGTTCACGGGAAACAGTTCCAGAGTTTTTATTCCGGCAAGCGTTTCCAGAGTGATTGTTTTCTTATCCGTATAGCCTTTATCATAAACGAATTTGCCTACGCATCGCGAACCGTTGCCGCACATCTGCGCTTCCGAACCGTCGGCGTTGAACATGCGCATCCTGAAATCACATGCTGTCGATGGCATTATCAGTATCAGCCCGTCGGAGCCTATTCCCCTGTGCCTGTCGCTTAGCTTGATTGCAAGTTCCTGTGGATTGTCTATCTTTTGCTCGAAACAGTCGATATATACGTAGTCGTTGCCTGTTCCGTGCATTTTCACAAATTTGATCATTTTTTATTTGAATTTCAACATTTTTATTAAACAAAATCGGCGGCAAAGGTAATATTTTTTTCATCACACAATCCGCCTGTAATCGAAAAAAGGCTGTCGCATTTTGATGCAACAGCCTCTGAAAAATTAACTAATATTTAATTTTGAAGCAGTCTTTATCTTTTCGATGTTACGTCTTTTTCATACTGTTGAATTTCGGCAATATAGTCTTCGCCTGCGGCAACATTGTTTTTCAGACAGAAGTAATCCCAAACAGCATTCCATGGCAACACTTTTGCTTCTTCCAGCAGCGCCAGCCTTTCGAAATACTGTCCATTTTCCTCGTATTTGCCCAATTTTTCGGCAGGTTCCAGCAATGCCTGCAAAAACGCTTTTTGGGTAGATCGGATACCGATTACGTAAGCTCCTATGCGGTTGATGGAAGCATCGAAGAAATCCAGCCCGATATGCACGCGACCAAGCGCCTCTGCCCGTATCACTTCTTTTGCAAGCTCTGCAATATCGTCGTTCAGAATCACAACATGGTCGGAATCCCAGCGGATAGGACGGCTTACGTGCAGCATGATCTCGGGAGTAAACAGTAATAATGACGAAATCTTGTCGGCAATATTTTCGGAAATATGGAAATGACCCGTATCCAGTGTTACAATCTTCTGTTTTTTCGCTCCGTAGCCCAGATAGAAGTCGTATGAGCCTACAGTATAGCTTTCCAGCGCGATGCCGAAAAGTTTAGCTTCGATACAGTCTCTCATGTTTTTGTAATCAACTTCAAATATACTGTCTAAAGACTGCTCGAGAATCTGGCGGTATTTGAAGCGTTTAACTGTGAGGTCCTTCATTCCGTCGTGAATCCAGATGTTCATTATACACGGGTCATTCTGGAACTTGCCCATTTCTTCCGAGATAGTACGGCAGCGTTTTGTATGTTCAATCCAAAATTCGCGAATAGCCTTATCGGGATTTGCCAGGGTTAAATCTCCGCTTTTCGGATGTCCGAAAGAGGTTGAGTTGAAATCAAGTTTAAGGTCTTTTTCCTTAGCCCACTGCATCCAGCTTGTGAAATGTTCGGGTTCGATTTGATCTCTATCAACGGCTTTACCTTTAAAATCACCATATATTGCATGTAAATTCAACCGGTGCTTACCGCCAACAAGGGTCAGTACTTTTTCGATATCGGCACGCAATTCTCCGACATTACGCGCTTTTCCGGGATAATTTCCGGTGGCCTGGATACCGCCGCCGCCCAGATTTTCCGTGATTTCGAAACCGTTTACGTCGTCTGCCTGCCAGCAGTGGATGGAAATTGAAATTTTCTGCAATTCTGTCAGCGCTCCATCCACGTCAACGCCTACTGCACCATAGCGTTCTTTCGCTATTTCATACGATTTTCGTATCAATTCTTCCTTCATGTCTATTATTTTTTATTAGTTTATTTTAAAATTCATTTACTTATAATGATGAGAAAACTTTTCATAAGCTGCGTCCCACTGTGCGGAATCTTTCGGGTAAAATGTTTCCAGCGAAACGGAATTGCCTATTATGGCACGCATTTCGTTCAGCGATTTGACTATGCCCAGTCCTTTCGCCTGTACCATTGCGTTGCCTATCGCGGTGGCTTCCGAAGGCCCTGCAATTACCGGCAGATTGATTGAATTGGCAATTAGCTGATTTAACAGCCTGTTTTGCGAGCCTCCTCCTATAACATGCAGCCGTTCGATTTTGAAAGGCGCTACTTGTCGCAGACTGTCCAGCACATATTTGTATTTCAAGGCCAGACTGTCGAATATGCAGCGAATGTATTCGGCATCGCTTTCCGGCGCCTTCTGATTTGTATCAGCACAGCGGGCGGCTATGGCTTCGGGCATGCTTGCGGGATTGGCGAATCCGGGATAATCGGGGTCGATTATGGACTGAAATCCTTCTACCGAATCGGACATGCGAACGATCTCGTCATAGGTGTACGATTTTCCATGGCCTTCCCATTCCTTGCGGCACTGTTCCAGCAGCCACATTCCGGTGATGTTTTTAAGGAAACGCGTTGTTCCTTCTATTCCTCCCTCGTTTGTGAAGTTCAGAGCGAAACTCTGTTCGCTGATGACGGGTTCCTTGAGTTCGATTCCCATTAACGACCATGTTCCGGAACTGAGGTAGGCAAAGTTTTCGTTTTCGGCGGGTATTGCTGCTATGGCCGAAGCGGTGTCGTGTCCGGCCACGGCAATTACCGGGGTTTGACCTATTCCACATTCTGTTTGAATGGAATCGAGTATGTTTCCTGTTATTTTCCCCGGCATTACCAGCGGCAGCATTAGGGATGCCGGTATTCCTGCGGGTTCAAACAGTCGGGATTCAAATTCTTTTGTTCGCGGATTCAGTATCTGCGATGTGGAAGCTATTGTGTATTCGCATACTTTGTTGCCCGTTAGCATATACGAGAGTGCGTCGGGCATGAACAGTATGTTTTTTGCGGCTTTCAGCGCCGAGGATGATTCCCGGGATGCCGCATAGAGTTGAAACAGACTGTTGAAATTCATGATTTGAATTCCTGTCAGTTCATAGACTTCCTTTCGGGATATTTGCTTGAAATATTCTTCGGGAGCTCCGTCCGTATATGGATCACGGTAGGCGCGCGGAAGACTCAGAAATGTACCGTCGTCGGCAACATATACGAAATCGACGCCCCAGGTGTCAATACCGGCAGAATCGATTTTTATTTTTTCGTTACCGGCAGCACGCAATCCGTTTTTCAGTTCTTCAAACAGGGTATAAATATTCCAGTAATATTTGTTGCCTGCGCGCACTATTTTATTGGGGAAACGGGTAAGTTCTTTAAGAGCAATTTTCCCGTCCTGCAAGGTAGCCAGAATGGAACGCCCGCTTGTAGCGCCCAAATCAAATGCAAGAAAATGATGTAAACTATTCATATAATATAAACTGTGTTTTTTTTCGGCGACAAAGGTATGTAAAATAAATTAACCGGCGTCGTTTTTGTGGAGAGTTTTGCAGCATGATTAATTATTATCTGTTTATCCTATTCTGAAGTGCATTACATCGCCGTCGCGAACTACGTAGTCTTTTCCTTCGACGCTTATTTTTCCGGCATCCCTGCAGGCTGCTTCCGAACCGTATGCCACATAGTCTTCATATCGTATTACTTCGGCCCTGATGAAGTTTTTTTCGAAGTCGGAATGGATGATTCCTGCTGCCTGAGGGGCTTTTGCGCCTTTCATGTATGTCCATGCACGCACTTCCTTTTCTCCGGCGGTGAGGTAGGTTTCGAGTCCAAGCAGTTTGTAAGCTGCTTTGATGAGCCGTGAAACGCCGGATTCGGTCAGTCCCAGTTCGGCGAGGAACATTTGACGTTCGTCATACGTTTCCAGTTCGGCGATTTCGGATTCTATTTTCGCTGCTACGATCAGGATTTCGGCGTCCTCGCCTTCGACAGATTTTCGCAGACACTCAACGTATTCGTTTCCGGTTACAGCGCTTTTTTCGTCCACATTGCAGACGTAGAGCACGGGTTTATTGGTTAAGAGGTAAAATTCTCCTGCCAGCTTCATGTCTTCCTTGTTGTCGGGAACAAATGTTCTGGCGGATTTTCCCTGTACCAGCACGTTTTTATATCCTGACAGGAGTTCGCATATCCGTTTGGCTTGCTTGTCGCCCGACTGCGCTTGCTTTTGTGTTTTGGTTATCCGCGCTTCTACGGTTTCCAGGTCTTTAATTTGCAGTTCGGCGTCTATAATTTCCTTGTCTCTAACGGGATTGACAGATCCGTCCACATGGGTTATGTCGCCGTCGAAACAGCGTACTACGTGGATTATTGCATCTGTTTCCCTGATATTGGCGAGAAATTTGTTTCCCAGACCTTCGCCCTTGCTTGCTCCTTTTACCAAACCTGCTATATCGACTATTTCGACGGTGGCCGGCGTGATTTTGCGGGGGTTTACAAGTTCGGCTAATTTATTGAGCCTTTCGTCGGGCACGGTTATTACTCCGATATTCGGCTCTATGGTACAAAAGGGAAAATTTGCTGCCTGTGCTTTTGCACTTGACAGCGAATTGAAGAGCGTTGATTTCCCGACGTTGGGCAAACCTACTATTCCGCACTGTAATGCCATAATTTACTGTATGTTTTTTTTTATAATATTCAACTTTTGTTTTTCAACAGTTCCGTCCCGATGTCCTTAAGCTTAAATTTCTGAATCTTGCCGCTGCCGGTTAAGGGGAATCCGTCAACGAAAAATATATGTTTGGGTATTTTGTAGCGGGCGATTTGGCCTCTGCAAAAGTCTCTTATTTCTTCTTCTTCGAGGGTTTGGTCTTTTTTCAGTATGATGAATGCACCCGGCACTTCTCCGTATTTTTCGTCGGGAATAGCGGCCACCTGAACGTCTTTTATCTGGGGCATTTTGTAAAGAAATTCTTCGATTTCGCGCGGATATATGTTTTCTCCTCCTCTGATGATTATGTCTTTGATTCGTCCCGTGATCCTGTAATATCCGTTTTCGTCCCTGACGCCAAGGTCTCCGGAATGTAGCCAGCCGTCGCTGTCTATGACAATGGCTGTTGCCTGTGGATTTTTGTAGTAGCCTTTCATTACTAAATATCCGCGACAGCACATTTCGCCCTGTTCCCCAGCGGCACATTCTTGCCCCGTGTCGGGATTGAAGATTTTCACTTCCGTTTCGGGATAGTCTCTGCCGACGGTTGTGCATCTTAACTCGAAGGGATCTTCGATTACGGAATGGGTCATTCCGGGCGAGGATTCGGTGAGACCGTAAACGCTGGTTATATGTGTGACGTGCAGTTTTTCTGTTACTCTCCGCATCAGTTCTACGGGACACAGGGAACCGGCCATGATGCCTGTTCGCAGTGAAGTGACGTCAAAGAGATCGAACATCGGATGGTCGAGTTCGGCAATAAACATCGTGGGAACTCCGTATAAAACTGTACACCTTTCTTTGGAAACGGAGGCGAGAACAACTAGCGGATCAAACCGTTCTACTATGACCTGGGTCGATCCGTGAGTGAGGCAGCTCATTGTTGCCAGCACTACTCCGAAGCAGTGAAACAGTGGGACACAGCAGCACAGCTTGTCTTTTTCGGTAAATTTCATTCCTTCGCCTGTGAAGAATCCGTTATTGACGATGTTGTGATGCGTGAGCATTACTCCTTTTGGAAAACCGGTGGTTCCGGAGGTGTATTGCATGTTTACAACGTCGCTGCAAGTGACTGTTCGCTTGATTTCGTTCAGCATGTCTTTGCTGTTTGTCTTGCCCAGCAGCAGGAGTTCGGAGGTGTTGTACATTCCTCTGTATTTTTCCTGACCTATATATACTATGTTTTTTACTGCGGGGAATCGTTTGCTGTTCAGGCGGCCTCTTTGACTTTCTTTCAGTTCGGGCAGCATTTCGTAAACCATGTCAATGTAGCTGCCGTCGAAAATTCCTTCTGTTATACAGAGGGTATTGATGTCGGAATCTTTCAGTAGAAATTCTGTTTCGTGCAGCTTGTAGTTTGTGTTCACCGTAACCAGCACTGCTCCGATTTTAGCCGAGGCATAGAAGATCGTGAGCCAGTCGGGCACGTTTGTAGCCCAGATGCCTATGTGGTCGTTTTTTCTAACGCCAATAGAAAGGAATCCGTTAGCCATGTCGTCGACTCTTCTGTTAAATTCCGACCATGTCATTCTGAAATTACGGTCGGAATAGACAATGTATTCGCTGTCGGGCGTTTTTTCCGCCCAGTATTCTAAAAGTTCTCCGATAGTTTTATTCAATAAACTCATATCTTTTTTTATTTATATTTAAAATTTCCTTAACCATTTTCTTACCGGAATGTCGTAAAATCTCATGGCGGCATACGAAATCAGGAGTGTAACCGTAAAGACGATATATGGCACCCAGCCGGCTTCGGCAAGGGTGTATCCGGTATCCGATGCCCAGCCTGTGTGAACATAGCAGATGGGGTAGTTCACGAGATATACGGGATATGAAATGTCGCCCAGTAGCTTGCACATCCGGGAGGCTCGCTTTCCTTTTATTTTTCCGCCGGCTCCCACGGCTACGATGAGCGGAAAGATGGCGAGGATTACAGCTGCCTCATATATCCCGTTTTTCCACTGCGCTTCGGTTCCTCCCAGCCTCGGGATGACGAGAACTGTTACGAGCAGAAGACTGCTCCATGCAAACGCTTGCGGTATGCGAATGACCCGGCCAAGACGGTAGAGCAGCAAGCCTGCGAAAAATGGATACATCAGCCGCGTAAATCCTACGTACATGTGTTTTGCATCCACTGTCCATCCTCCAATGACGTCTCCCTGTGTCAGCGTAAGGTGCAGCGTGAGACATGCGGCTACGGTGACCAGTATCGTGAGCATGGTTCTCGAAAAGCGCCTGATGAAAAGCGCGTACAGCAGGTTTGCAAAGTATTCGAATGCCAGCGTCCATGTGGGTGCATCGAGAGTGTACATTTCCTGCCAGCCCCTGATGTCAATAGACGGAGGGGTAGGTATCATCAGTATCCCGAGAACGGCATAGAGCAGCACTTGCCACAGCGGTATGTTCTGTATGAGCGGAAATGCTGCGGATGCGCCGAAATAAAACATGACTACGCCCAGCGCCGTCCCGAAAATAACCATGGGGTGAAGCCTGAATATGCGCCGTTTCAGAAATTGGACTATGCTCATCCTGTTCCAGCGGTCGTCGTAGGCGTAACCGATGACGAATCCCGACAGAACGAAAAAGAAATCGACTGCAAGATAGGCATGATTCAGTACCTGATCGAATTTGCCCGCAGGGTTTGTTACGTAATACGCCTCGAATACGTGAAATGCAAGTACCATGATTGCCGCTATGCCGCGCAATCCATCAAGTATCTCGTAGTGAGGCTTTGTATGCGACGGATTCGTATCCGAACGGGTTGCCGGATTTTGGGATTCTCCCTTAAAACAGTCAGATTCTGACTTGGAAATGAACACTTTTTTCATGACGCAAAAGTAATTATTATTTTTTTTTACGAAAATGCACTTGTACAATTTACAATACACTTGCAAAACAGTAATTTTTTCTTTTAGCACGATGTAGTCTGGAGACTGCCGCCGAGCAAAAAAAAAGTGATTTCTTCCCAATGCCGTTGGTAAAAAAACTGACACAGTCAGATTTCTTATATCTGCGCTGAGAAAGGAATAAATAGAAATCACTACATTTGCGGATATTTTTATTGACAAAAACATTATAACAATGACAACAAGATTATTCAAACGTTTACCATACGGCAATTCAGATTTCAGAGATATTATTCTCCAGGGCTATGCCTATATCGACAAGACACGGTTTATCGAAGACCTGGAAAAAGAAGATAACCGTAATCATTTTTTCATTCGTCCGCGCAAGTTCGGAAAGTCAACCTTTCTTATGATGCTGTGCAATTATTACGATGTCAATAGGAAAGACGAGTTCGAGCAAATATTCGGCAGTCTGTACATCGGCAAACATCCTACTCCGGAGAGAAACAGTTACGCCATAATGGAGTTCGACTTTTCGGGACTGAATACTTCGAGCGAGGAGGCGTTCGCAGCAGATTTTTC
>JAISDK010000039.1 GCA_031264875.1 Prevotellaceae bacterium | reverse complement strand
TTGTATGCACGGTATATTTTTTCTCTTAACTCCCTGTTGTCCGCATATTTCAGAAAAGGCGCGTAACTTGGCTGATGCAGTGTGAACAGCCAGCCATCGAGTTCACTGTCTTTTGCTTCTTCGCGGGCAGCGTCGGCTATACCCTCTGGAAGTCCTTTAATATCTTTTTCATCGGTGACATGCAATGTCCAGGCATTTGTTGCGGCAAGCACGTTTTGCCCGAAAATCAATGTCAGCAGAGCGAGCTGTTCGGATATTTCTCTAAGCTGCTGCTGATCCGGTTCGGAGAGGTTTGCCCCGTTTCTGACGAAGCTGGAATATGTTTCTTCGATCAGCATTTTCTGTTCTCCGGTCAGTTCCGAAAGCTGCGAAACATTTTCTCGGACTTCCCTGATTTTTGCAAACAGCCGTTTGTTGAGATACAGGTCGTTGTTGAACTTTGCCAACAGCGGGGCGACTTCATGTGCAATATCCTGCAAGGTGTCATTGGTTTCGGCTTCTTCGAGGTTGAAAAACACGTTTGATATGCGTGTCAGCTGTTTACCGGAGAGTTCGAGGGCAACTACGGTGTTTTCAAATCCCGGCTTTTCGCTGTTTTCGACGATAGCGCTTATTTCCGATTCTGCATTTTTGATAGCCGTTTTGAATGCCGGCAGATAATGCTCGTTTTCGATTTGCTCGAAAGGAGGAGCCTGGAACGGTGTATCCCATTCGGTCAATAGCGGATTGTTTTCTTTTCCATTACATGCAATCATGCTAATTATTAAAATCATATACGTTCTTTTCATTAAAATCATTTCTAAATAATATTTATAATTTCACAAGTCAAAAGTAGTAATTATTGCCAATTGTTTTCCGGCAAATGAAATTTAACGTAAATTAAGGCGGTATCCGGAGTGTGAACAAAAGCATTTTCCTGTTGTTAAAAACACGCATTTTAACGTGTCTGTTTTTCTTTATATGCACATATAACTGTATAAATCTAAGTGACGGACGACATCGAATAACTTGTTATTCGCTTTGATGAGAAAAAATTTTGACAGCATTGTTGTTTATATTTTACTTTTTTGTATTTTTGTCCCGCGATGCGTCAGATTATAATTATATATATGTTTTTTAATAAGTTAATGAAAAATGCTTGCTATTATTGTTGCTATTGACGAAAACAATGCCATAGGAAAGGAAAACAGGCTTCTCTGGCATATTACGGAAGATTTAAAATATTTTAAATCCATAACAACCGGTCATCCGGTGATAATGGGTCGCAGGACTTTCGAGTCGATAGGCAAGGCGCTGCCCGGCAGAATCAATATAATCATAAGCCGTAACCTGCAATTCTCCGCAGCAGGATGTATTGTTGTCACCTCTTTGGACGAAGCGGTAGCCGCTGCTTCGGAAATAGATGAAAACAAGTTTATTATAGGAGGAGCTTCGGTATATCGCGAGGCTGTCGGCATTGCAGATACTATATATTTGACGGTGGTTCACAACAGGTACGACGCGGACGCATTTTTTCCGAAAATTCCCGAAGACGAATGGTCGGAAGTCGAAAGAATTGATTTTGAGAAGGGACAGGATTTTAATTATCCTTTCAGCTTTCGCATATTGAAGAGAACACAGTTTAAAACAGAGTGATATTTTATGGCATATAACAGATTAATAAAGGAAACAAGTTTGTATTTGAGAAATCATTCTCATCAGAAAATCAACTGGTATCCATGGGGCGAGGAAGCATTCGAGGCAGCAAGGAAAGAGGACAAACTGATTTTTATAAGCATAGGTTTTTCGGCCTGTCACTGGTGTCATGAACTGTCGAGAAACTGCTTTGACAATAATGCGATAGCACAGACGCTCAACCGTTATTATATCAATGTGAAAGTGGACAGGGAGGAACGTCCCGACGTGGACCTGTTCTATATGAATGCGGTGGAGATAATCACCAATTCGAGCGGCTGGCCTGTTTCATGCTTTCTCCTGCCCGACGGCTCGCCGGTATATGGAGGCACTTATTTTCCACCCAATCAGTTTCTTGAAATGATTTTAGGATTGCAGCAGACATACACTAACGACCGCGATAAACTGGAGGAAATCGGAAAGGAACTGATGGTGATACTGGAAAATACTAATATTGTCAGAAAAAAACCGATTGAAAAAACGTCGATCGAAGACATCAGGCTTGTTGTAGAACCCTGGCGCAGAAAATTTGATAATGTTAATGGCGGAACTTTGGGCGCTCCCAAATTCCCGCTGCCCATATCTTTGATTTTCCTGCTTAATTCGGGATATTATTTTGATGATCAGCAATTGACTTCCTTCGTGGAAAAAACTTTGACCAATATTGCCAAAGGCGGAATATACGATCAGCTGCGGGGCGGCTTTTTCCGTTATGCCGACGATTTGGCGTGGAAAAAGCCTCATTTTGAAAAAATGCTGTACGACAATGCCATGCTGATCATGGCTTACAGCCTTGCATACCGCAACAATCCCAATCCGCTGTACAGGGAGGTGGTCGAGGAAACGGTGAGTTTCATGAAGTTGAAGCTTTCACATAACAATATGTACCTCTCTTCCATCGACGCCGAAATCGGTAACATCGAGGGAAAATATTATACATGGCAAACGGCGGAATTGAAGAAAGTACTCGGCAGCGATTTCAATTTTGTAGCGGACTATTTCGGCCTGGAAGAAAATCAGCGACAAAATATACTGGCCATCAGTATGAGCGAAGAAACTCTGGCGAAAAAGCATGGACTGTCGCTGGAGGATTGCAGGGCAAAAATTAAAAAGTTGAAGGCTCTGCTCCTCACAGCAAGGGAGGAACGCGAACGTCCCAACGTCGATTCCAAAATAATAGCCGCATGGAATGCAATGGTTCTTAGCGGGCTGTGCGAGGCCTACCGTTCGTTCAACGAGCAATATCTCCTGGAACAGGCTAAGGATATGGCGCGTTCACTGATGGAAAATTATATACATGACGATTATGGAATGGTCAGGATACTTGAAAATCAAACACCGGCGTTTCTTGACGATTATGCTTATACTATAACCGCGTTTCTCAGACTGTTCAAGATTACGGGCGAGAATATATATCTCCAAACGGCTAAAGGTCTTCTTAACTATACGTTTAAGCATTTTTACGACGAAAATGCAGGCATGTTTTTATTTACCGACGATTCCATTCCTTCGATTATTCCGCGCATGATGGATTTTGTGGACAAGGCGTACCCGTCTTCAAATTCCGTAATGGCCAAGGCGCTGATGTATCTGTCGTTTATGGAAAGCGATAAATACTGTCACGATATTGTGATACAGATGGTAAACAACATAAAGGAACAGATGCCGGGAGCAGGCCCTTATGTATCGTACTGGGCTAACATGCTGTATTATGACCTGTATCAGCCCATAGTCGCGTTTGTACCGAGAGAACATCTGGCTGACGTATGGTCTGATTTTGCACCCAATCTCTTTACTTTCCCCGACATCGGAAATCCCGGTGCGCAAAATATCCCTCAAAATATACTTGACGAAATAAACGGAAATTATTTGCAGCTTGCGGATTTTGCAAAAACGAATAAGAATTTACGGGCGAAACACTGAAACGCGGCGCTATGGAAAATAATAACGGATAGAATACGACCGGTTTGGAATTACTGTTTTTTGTTATACTTTTGCTGCCGATTTTTTAATACGGTTTTTTATGAAATATTTGTCTGTCTTCGGTAAATCAAATGAATTTAAACCTCGTGCAGGAGGATTGAAAATCTTATTCTACAGCGCAGTTATGCTGCTACTGTCATCCCCGTCGGGTACGGCGCAGGAATCTTGCCAGGCAACTGTTAATGAAGCAGACCTGGCATTTGTCAATAACGAGACTTTGGTATATGCTGCCTCATACGCGTGGGGGCCAATTTATGTCGATGTGGGCGAAGTATCCCTGAAAGCGGACAAAACCAGGGTCTATCCAACGGAATTTCACATGACTGCCGTTGCCAAAACATACAAGTTCTACGACAAGTTTTTTAAGGTAAGGGATTTTTACGAAGCCCGATTTACTGTTCCGCATATTCGTTCGATATATTTTCATCGCGACATCAGCGAGGGAGGCTATTCTATTAAAAATACCTATAACTTTGACTGGGATAATAATAAAATCAACGCTGTGATCGAAAAGCGGCAGGGTACGCAAAATCTCGAAATGAAAATGGAGGAATGTACTCTGGATGTGATAACTTATTTTTATTATTTGAGAAACCTCGATTTTAGCGACGCCTATCCGAACAAGGCTTATGCTTTGTCGATTGTTCTCGACGACGATATCTACAGTATAAAATGCCGTTACTTGGGAAAAGAGCAAAAGAAAATAAAGTTGCTGAAACAAAAGGTAAACTGTCTTAAATTCGCCGCCGAAGTGATAGCGGGTTCTGTGTTTAAAGGCGACGAGAAAATTATCCTCTGGATATCCGACGATAAAAACCATGTCCCTCTGGAACTGGAATCACCGATAATGATGGGTAAAGTCAAAGGCCGGCTTATGAGTCACGAAAACCTTAAATATCCCCTGAATATAGTGAAATAATGATTAATGGTTAATGATTAATGATTAATGTCGCGACGCATCGCAGGATTTTTTGCCTTGCATCGCGACATTAATCACTCATGTTACGCACTTTGCCGTATCCTCAGTCGCTACTATCCACTCCACAGTGAGATCATGTCCGAGTCGGCTCAGACATGACCCATCTATAGAATTATGAAACCTATCTATTGATTGATGAAACCCATCACTGGATTGATGAAACCCATCACTGGATTGATGAAACCCATCACTGGATTGATGAAACCCATCACTGGATTGATGAAACCCATCACTGGATTGATGAAACCCATCACTGGATTGATGAAACTCAT
>JAISDK010000005.1 GCA_031264875.1 Prevotellaceae bacterium | reverse complement strand
TGCAATTTTGTCCAAAAAACTCTTGCTGTAATTATACATACCTGTTTTCTCCCTGCTCTAAAAATGAAAGGATATTTTCGGGTGCGCATAGCCCCCATTTCTTAAAATAGGTGTCCGATTCCTGTTTATCTGTTAAATACCGGACGCTTTTGCCGACTTTAGACCTGCATGATTCAAAAAAAGCATCGCTGAGTTTCATTTCTTTTTGAAAGTGGCCAAGAATAAATCCCGTTTTCTGATAAAGAATCTGTTTATCAAAACGGGACAGATAATCTGTCAGTTTTTTTTCACTGACATAAGTTATTATGGCGAAACATTCAACCAGTTCCTCCAGTCCCCCGCTCAAATCAATGCGGTCAATGCAATCCAGGACAGTACGTTCCAAGTCCGTCACACGAATTAGCGGGTCGGTCACAGGATTAACTACGCCTGCTTCCGATTTCGACTGACAAAACATGTAACTGATGCCTTCATAATCAAAATCATTAAATGTTTCCATGGAGGAAACATACAGTGTGTAAAAGATTTGATGAGCCAGACCGTGATACTCCAGCGCTGCGTGGTGCGACAGATATGACGAGGGCGTTATATGACCGGCAATTTCAAATTTGCTTGCAAGACTTACTTTGTTTGCCAAATCGGTAACGGCATATAAATCACGTCTAATACGGGAAATAAAACCTTGTTTGCTGTACCGGCGCAAAATCTCTCTTGCAGCGCTTTCATCTTTGGTTAATGCCACTACATCTTTTTTGTGAAATATTTTCAATCCATGCAATTCTTCTATATATTTCATCGCGTATTACTTTATATTTTCGGCAAAGATACATGAAAACATGTATTATCAATGCGAAAATAAAGTTCCGTTACTGCGAGACGTTATTATTCGCCCTTCGCCCCTAACCGGAGAGAGCGGCTTTCGACGTTAGGGGTTCCACATTGACCATTCTCTGCCATAAGGCTTGATGCATACGAACCGGCGAATGTAATTTGCTCTTTTCGACGCCGGTATAATCATGACTGTTACCGGCATATCGTTTATCGTCAAGTTCTGCGACGCCTTTCATGGATGCGTTTAAATGTTTGATTAAAAAAAATACTATACCTTTGCGCGCAATATCATTTTTTACTAATTGTAATTGAAAATAAGTGAAATATAATGGCACAACAAAAAAAGTTTATTACGTGTGACGGGAATTATGCTGCTGCGCATATTGCATATATGTTCAGTGAAGTTTCTGCAATATATCCCATTACACCGTCGTCCACTATGGCGGAGTATATCGACGAATGGGCTGCAACAGGCAAAAAGAATCTTTTCGGAGAAACGGTAAAGGTTGTCGAAATGCAGTCGGAAGGAGGTGCGTCGGGAACTGTTCACGGCTCATTGCAGGCCGGAGCGCTGACCACAACATTCACAGCATCCCAGGGGCTGCTGCTGATGATTCCAAACATGTACAAGATTGCCGGCGAACTGCTTCCGGCAGTGTTCCACGTCTCGGCGCGTTCACTGGCGGCACAGGCGCTGTCGATCTTCGGAGACCACAGCGACGTTATGTCGGCGCGGCAAACGGGATTTGCGTTTCTTGCTTCCGGCAGCGTTCAGGAAGTTATGGATCTGTCGGCAGTTGCGCATTTGGCGGCAATCAAGGGAAGAGTCCCGTTTGTCAGTTTTTTCGACGGCTTCCGCACGTCTCACGAGATACAGAAGATAGAATCCTTAGACAAGGAAGCGCTTGAGTATCTCATGGATAAAAAAGCTATCCAGGCATTCCGCGAAAGAGCCCTGAATCCCGCCCATCCGGTTACGAGAGGCACTGCGCAAAATCCCGATGTTTATTTCCAGTCGAGGGAAGCAGCCAATACTTTCTACGACCTTGTTCCCGACATAGTTGAGAACTATATGAAGGAAATATCGAAAATTACGGGAAGAGAGTATCATCCGTTCAACTATTATGGCGACCCCGAAGCCGAAAACGTAATCATCGCCATGGGTTCCGTGACGGAAACCATCCGCGAATGTGTTGATGTTCTGACTGCCGGAGGCGAAAAAGTGGGAATCCTTGCGGTACATCTTTACCGTCCGTTCTCTGCAAAATATTTTTTCAAGGCGATTCCTTCGACAGTTAAGCGCATCGCAGTGCTCGACAGAACAAAAGAACCCGGCGCCATGGGTGATCCCCTGTATCTTGACACGGTAAATCTGTACTACAATCGTCCTGACGCTCCGGTAATTGTAGGAGGCCGGTACGGCTTAAGCTCGAAAGACACGACCCCGACACAGATTTTGTCGGTTTTCGACAATCTTAAATTGAACGAACCCAAAAACCAGTTTACAATAGGAATCGTGGATGATGTAACATTCAAATCCTTACCTGTAAGAGATGAAGTAAGCATGTCCAAATCCGGAACGTATGAAGCTAAATTCTACGGGCTGGGTTCCGACGGAACAGTTGGCGCCAATAAAAACACTATCAAAATTATAGGCGAAACAACCGATAAATACTGTCAGGCATATTTTGCATACGATTCCAAAAAATCGGGAGGATTCACTACATCGCACCTTCGCTTTGGCAATCTGCCGATTACTTCGCCGTATCTTGTAAACACTCCCGACTTCGTAGCTTGTCATGTGCCATCGTATGTACATAAGTATGACATGCTTGCCGGAATCAAGGAAGGCGGGACGTTCCTGATGAACAGTCTTTGGGACGCAGAAGAAACAAAAAAGCGCCTTCCCGATTCGGTAAAGAAAATCCTTGCCGGGAAAAAACTTAATTTCTATATAATAGATGCAACAAAGATTGCAGTGGAAATCGGTCTGGGAAACCGTACCAATACTATCCTTCAGTCGGCATTCTTCAAAATATCCAACGTGATACCGTACGATTTGGCTGTAAAGGAAATGAAACATGCCGTTGAAAAAAGCTACGGAAAGAAAGGCGGCGACGTGGTTGCCAAAAACAACGCGGCAATAGACCGGGGCGGTGAATACGAGAAAGTTGAAATACCCGCAGAATGGGCAAGCCTTGAAGCCAAACCCCTGTCTTCGAGAACAGACAGCGTTCCACAGTTTATTTCGGAAGTTGCAGACGCCATGAACGCGCAAAACGGCGATTCTCTTCCAGTAAGCGTGTTTATGGGACGCGAGGACGGCACTTTCCCCGCCGGAACAACGGCTTACGAAAAACGCGGAGTAGCAACGATTGTACCCAAATGGATACCGGCCAACTGTATTCAGTGCAACCAGTGCTCTTACGTCTGCCCTCATGCCGTTATCCGTCCGTTCCTTCTGACGGATAAGGAACTGGAAGCAATGCCGGGAGAGCATGACGCTCTGAAGGCCATCGGGCCTTTTAAGGAATACTATTTCAAGATACAGATAAGTCCACTGGACTGTACGGGCTGCGGCAACTGTGCCGACATTTGCCCCGCAAAAAACAAATCATTAGTAATGGAACCGTTCGAACAGCATCTGAAAGAACAGGAACGGTTCGATTATCTCCATGAAAAAGTCGGCTACAAAGACAAAGTCGCCAGTAAGTTCCAGAATCTGAAAAACAGTCAGTTCTCACAGCCTCTGTTTGAATTTTCGGGAGCCTGCGCCGGATGCGGCGAGACACCCTACATCAAGGCCATTACCCAGCTGTATGGCGACCAGATGCTGATTGCCAACGCAACAGGATGTTCTTCAATCTACGGAGGTTCGGCTCCCTCAACGCCATACACCGTAAACGCCGAAGGTCACGGCCCGGCATGGGGAAATTCACTGTTTGAAGACAATGCCGAGTTCGGCTTGGGAATGAACGTTGCAACGGCAAGGCTTCGCGACCGCATCGAATTTCTGATGAACAGCTGCAAGGCTAAAGCCGACTGTTCCGAAGAACTTAAAACCATGTTCGACGAATGGATTGCAAACAGAAATGTGGCATCGAAAACAAGAGAGCTGTACGACGGAATCGTTGCTCTGACAAAAGACTGTACATGCGAATATTGCAGTGAAATATACGGCCTGCGCCAGTATCTTGTGAAAAAATCGCAGTGGATATTCGGAGGCGACGGATGGGCTTACGATATTGGTTATGGAGGTCTTGACCACGTGCTGGCTTCGGGAGCGGACGTTAATGTACTTGTTCTTGATACCGAGGTTTATTCCAATACCGGAGGACAGTCGTCCAAATCCACGCCGGCAGGAGCCGTTGCCAAATTTGCAACCTCCGGCAAACGCATACGCAAAAAGGATCTGGGAATGATGGCTATCTCCTACGGATATGTTTATGTGGCACAGGTTGCAATAGGCGCCAACCAGAATCATTTCTTTAAAGTAATGAAAGAAGCCGAAGCATATCCAGGTCCCTCGCTGATCATAGCATATTCGCCGTGTATCAACCACGGTCTGCGTGCCGGAATGGGCGCAACACAGAGAGAACAGAAACTCGCTGTCGAAGCCGGATACTGGCATCTGTATTCGTTCAACCCTCTCAGGGAAGAACAGGGACAGAATCCGTTCCAGCTCGACAGTAAAGCTCCGGACTGGTCGAAATTCCAGGATTTTATCAGAGGTGAAACACGATATCTGTCACTCACAAAAACTTTCCCGCAGGAAGCGGAAACACTGTTTGCCGAAACACAGCGTAATGCCGAATGGCGATACAGTCAATACAAAAAATTGGCAGCTAATGTAATCTAAGCAATATGCCATTGCAATTTAGTTTTAAGAGAAAGGGCGTCCTGAGAAGGACGCCTTTTTCAATTGAAAACGAAATTGTGACGGGAAACGTGAGTAGATATGCTTAAACAGACGACATTGGGCGTTGCCCAATGCCGTCAAGTTAAGTGCTGAAAGCCCGATAATCAATAGCATGGGGC
>JAISDK010000239.1 GCA_031264875.1 Prevotellaceae bacterium | reverse complement strand
TGTTCGCCCATGTTTTCATCTCACAAAACCATCCCGCGCGCAGTATAAAAAATGTATTACATTTGCGCCGTTTTAATAATGTCACTGAAATGAACCGTACAGTAATACTTGGAGGAGGCGAAAGTGGAGTTGGAGCAGCGGTGCTTGCTCGAATAAAGGGGTTTGAGGTATTTTTATCCGATAATGGAAAGTTGTCCGACGCAAACAGACTGTGTTTAACGAAATATGGAATACCGTTTGAAGAAGGAGGTCATACCCGTGATCTGATTTTAAATGCGGATGAAATAATCAAAAGTCCCGGAATCGCCGAAACTGTTCCGATTATGAGGGAAATCCGCTCGCGTAACCTTCATGTAATTTCGGAAATTGAATTTGCAGGCCGATACTGCACCGCTAAAAAGATATGTATTACAGGAAGTAACGGCAAGACCACAACAGCGTCGCTGATTTATTTCCTTCTGAAAAATGCGGGTCTGAATGTCGGACTTGCGGGAAACATCGGTAAAAGTTATGCCTATCAGGTAGCTACCGAAAGGTTCGATTATTATGTACTTGAGCTTAGCAGTTTCCAGCTGGATGGCATGTACTCGTTCAGGGCGGACATTGCCGTGCTGCTCAACATAACTCCCGACCATCTTGACCGCTACAACTATAATTTCGATAATTATGTAAATTCAAAATTCCGTATTACACAGAATATGCGGCATGACGACTGCTTTATTTTCTGTTCGGACGATGAGGCAACAGTGGAAAATCTGAAAACAATGGCGCTTGAAGCCAGGATGCTGCCCCTGTCCCAGACGGAAACAGTTGGGAAAGACGGAGCCTGGCTCGACGGCGATAAGCTTGTTGCCAGCTGCGGGGATTCCGAATTTGAGATATTTACGGACGAGCTGTCGCTCATCGGACGTCATAACGTTTACAATTCGATGGCCGCCGCCGTGACCGGAAAGATATTAAACATCAGCAATTCCGTTATTCGCAGCAGTCTTGCGGGCTTCAAGGGGATAGAGCATCGTCTGGAGAAAGTGAGAAAAGTGGGCGGAATCGAGTTTATCAACGATTCGAAGGCCACCAATGTCAATTCGGTGTGGTATGCCCTTGAAAGCATACCGGGTAAAATTGTCTGGATTGCAGGCGGAACCGATAAGGGCAACGATTATTCGTCGCTATGCAATTTTGTGAAGGAGAAAGTCCGTGCGATAGTCTGCCTCGGTGTAGATAATGGAAAGATATTAGAACGTTTCCGGAATCTGACACCCGTTATCGTCGAAACACGCTCGGCAAGGGAAGCTGTGGAAAAATCCTTTGAACTCGGCGAACCGGGCGACACAGTACTGCTGTCACCGGCATGTGCGAGTTTCGATCTGTTTGAAAACTATGAAGACCGTGGCCGTCAGTTTAAGAAAGCGGTGGAAGAACTGGAGGCATGAGCGCTATTCGCTTACGACTTTTACAAACCACTCTTTAAGTTCGTAACTGCTCCTGTACAGGGATATTATCTGTTCGAGGAAATCTTTTCCCAGCACTTCTTTATTTGAAAATTCCTGATAAACGTAAAAGTTTTTCAGCTTGAGATATTCGGCGGCAGGACTGTTTTTGTCGAAACCCTGCGGTACACGTTTCAGTGAATCCTCATCGCGCAACATCGTTCCGAATGAGCTTTCGAGTTTTTTTGCCATATCGGCAAATACCTCAAAATCTTCGTCGATGGCGCGGCGTATCTTTTTTAGCGTCTGCGCGTCGGGCATGTAAACACCCATCGAGGCCAGGCTGCCGTTGTTTTGCAGATGAAGGTAATATGCGGGATATGCGCATGGAGTGCGTCGGTATCTGTCGGGAACGATTACCGAACCGAAATTAGTTTTGTACGGGTCTTTGTTCGCCGAAAATCGGACGTCCCTGTAAATCCTGAAAAGAGTTTTCGAGGCGTCGCTTATATTGAGACTCGGATCAAATGAATTGATATTCAGTATCAGCTTTGTGGCAAATTCCTCGACAGTCCTTTTCGCTTCTTCATATCTTTTTTTGTTTTGGGCAAACCATTCCCTGTTGTTGTTTCTCTCCAAATCATACAGAAATTCAAATATTTCCTTGTTCATGACTTTTGTTGTTTATAGAATAATATTTACAATAATTTTTAATTCCACACTTGTCGCATTTCGGCTTGCGCGCCGTGCATACGTATCGTCCGTGCAGGATAAGCCAGTGATGGGCTACCGGCAGGTACTGTTCGGGTATTCCCTTAACCAATTGTTTTTCGGTCTCAAGTGGCGTTTTGGAGTTTATCGCCAGACCGACTCTTTCGGCCACTCTGAAGACGTGTGTGTCCACGGCCATTGCCGGTTTTTTGAAAACGACGGAAACAATGACGTTGGCGGTTTTACGTCCGACTCCCGGAAGTTTCTGCAAATCGTCAATATTGTCGGGTACTTCGCCGTTAAATTCGTTCACCAGCATTTTCGCCATTCCCGACAGGTGTTTCGACTTGTTGTTGGGATAGGAAACCGATTTGATCATCTCGAAAATGTCGGGGATGTCCGCTTCCGCCAGCGACTGTGCGGAAGGATATTTTTTAAACAGCTCCGCTGTCACGATATTGACTCTCTTGTCGGTGCATTGCGCAGACAGAACGACTGCCACAATCAGCTGATATGGACTTTTGTAACTCAGTTCCGTTTCGGCAACGGGCTGATTTGTTCTGAACCAGTTGATGACATTTTCAAATCTTTTGTCTGTATTCATTTTTCACGAGATATTCCTGTTAGTTTACTCCGTATATATTTTGTTGAAAAAATCGACGTAATCCAGAAATGATTTTCCTCCAAGCATCAGTTCAAGGTTGGATTCGAGGATTATAAATGTTACATAGTCGTTGACGGTCATATTGCTGAACACTTTTTTGTCGTTGGATATTTGATTGAAAAATTCGACGGCTGTTTCCCTGTTCTTGATCCTGGTCATGACTACCATTTTGTTTTCGGCAAAATCTGTAATCCTGACGCTATAGTTTTCTTCGATGTAATTGCTGGAATTGAATGACAGTATGTTGAATCTTAATCTGTTCATGCTCACTTTGGCGTCCGTGACTACTACAAATGCATGTGTACCGTCTTCTACCGAATACCGTGATTTTACAGTCCCTGCGGCCTGTTCGTTGAAATGAATGTAATATCCTGAAACGGGTACTGATTTAGACGATGCCGCCGGTGTTTCCGACTGTTTGGCGTCAGTCTGTTTGGCGTCGGGTTGTTTAGCATCGGTAAGCCATTTAAATTCCGATTTTTCAAGGTTGTTCAAAACGCTTTGGGCGTATAAAGCAGCCGTGTTGCCGGGGTATTTTTTCACAATGTCTTCGAGCGCTGTTCTGTATTTGACGATGTCGCCGCCATAATTGTCGGACAGAGTCTTAATCAGTGTAAACTGCGGCACAAGCCTTCCGGCGGGATACTTTGCCAGTCCGCTGGCCGAAGCTCTGTGTGCGTCTCCAAGCCTGTTGGAGGTGTAATAATTCAGGGCGCTGTAGTATTCTGTTTCTTCCGATGCTTCCTGCGCCCTGACTCTGTTGATATATCCGGGGTCGGTGGCGGCGAGGACTTTGGGATTGCCGGGATAGTTTTGCAGCATCAGATTTTTGTAGTATCCGGCTTTGTCGCTGTTTCCGTTTTTTGTATAAATTTCGTAGAGGGCAACGTATGTTTCGGGTAAAAGGCTGTTCGCGGGAAAGCGCCGGATGAGGTTTTCAAATTCTTCGGCAGCTTTTTCCGGGTCGTTCAAATCGTCTCTGCAGGCTTCTCCGATGTTGAACATTGCGGATACGATTTTTTCGTTGGAGGCATTTTTCGCTTCACCGGTTTGTGGGATGTTTGCCAGAAATGCTTCCTTGTCGGTTATGCCCGACTGTGCGGCGTCAGTCGTTTCCTGTTCTTCCGGTTCAAAGTCATATTCCTGCTGCGCCTGTATTCCCCTGTTTTTTCTTCTCCAGTTGTCTTCGAGCTTTCTTTGTCCCCATCTCATAGTGAAATCGGTTTTGCCGAGTTCGAGCGAAGCGGGATTGTAGAAATACCACTGTCCGTGCGACGTCTGTGCGTCGATATCGGCTTTTAGCCGTTCCAGCCGTTCCTGTTCTTCGGCGATTCGTTTTTTCTCGTTTTCCGCCTGCTGTATTTTTTCGTCTATGAACCTGTTCAGGTCGCTTTCCGACATGTTTGCAAGTTTCTGTAAGCCGTCTTCGCGTTCCACGATTTTCATGTTCAGCGCCAGCTTTCTGTATTTTCCGGCTTTCGAGGCAACTTCTCCGTAGAGCGAATGGTCGGCTCCAAGCATAATGGCGGAACTGTCGTAGCATGTGTATGCTTCGATATAGTTTTTGTTTTTGATGCTGTATTCTGCGAGGGCCAGGTACGACAGCCCTTTCTGTCTTGTGTTGATTCCTGTGGCCGATACCGATTTGCGGTAGTATTTTATTGCTTCGGGGATATTTCCTTCTGTTTCCTCGAGTTTAGCAAAGGCGTAATATATCTGATCGTGATAGTTTACATTCTGTTCGTTTTTCAGCGCTTTTTCGAGTATTTTGCGGATGTTTCCCTTTTGCGTTTCCGGGCTGTAGGTGTATGCCATAGCCATTTCGGCATTGAATGCGGTGAGGTATGGCGGATTTTTTTTCAGGACTTTGGAAAAATGTTCTACAGCTTTCGAGCCGTTGCTTGTTTTTTGATATAGCTGTCCGAGAATGAAGTGAAACCGGATTTTTTTGTTTTTGCCTCTGGCGCGCTTGAGGGCTTTTTCCATGTGTGGAATGGCTTCGCGGTACTTGTTCTGCTTTATGTAAAGGTCGGCAAAAGCTTCGTTTATCAGGGATTCCGTTTTTCGCGGGATGTCTTTTTTTTCAGAGAGCGAGGTCAGCAGGTCTTCGGCTTTGACGTACTGTTTGTCGTGCGCGAGTACGGCAGCGAGGTATGCCTGCGCGTCGAGTGCGCTTGTTTCTTTGGGGTATTCGTCGGTTATATAGGTAAATTTTTCTTCGGCCATGTCATATTCGTGCATGTAGGCATGGGCTTTTCCGGTAATGAGATGGGCGTCGTCGACAAACCGGTTAAATTCCTTTTTATTATAAAATTCCCGCTGTTCCCTGGTCATGTTCCTTTTTCTTTTAGGCTTGACTGTGATGGAATGTTTTTCAACGGTTTTGTTTCCCTTGTCGATGGTTCGCTGCATTTCTCCGGACACTATCCCTGCGGCCTGCTCGTATTCGAATGAAAAGACGGGCAGTATTTCGTCAAAGTTTTGCGATTCTATTGCTTCCGCTTTTTTTGAAGCCTGTTTCAGGCTTTCCCTGCCGTTGAAATATACATTATAGTATGCCGTCAAATCGTGGTATTTGCGGCTGAAGTAAGTGTTGCGGCTTGTAGAGCAGCCGGCAACAGCAGTGAGGGATAAGAGGAAAAGGTAAACTGTTTTAACCTTCATTCAATTAATTTTTAGAATTAAACACGCGCAAAATTAGAAAAATTTTCCTGTTTGGATACTTTTGATAAAAAATATGCTCCGGAGATGCTTCCGAAGCATATTTAACAGAGGTAAAAAATAATAATTACTTTTTAACGTATTTGAAATTCTTTCCGGGATAGTAGGCTTCGTTACCCAGAATTTCTTCGATTCTCAACAGCTGATTGTATTTGGCAATTCTGTCGGAACGTGATGCGGAACCTGTTTTTATTAATCCGCAGTTGAGCGCTACGGCCAGGTCGGCAATTGTAGTGTCTTCCGTTTCGCCTGAGCGGTGGCTCATTATGGATGTGTACGAGTTGCGTGTTGCAAGTTCTACGGAATCGATGGTTTCGCTGAGCGAGCCTATCTGGTTTACTTTGACAAGGATGGAGTTTGCCGTTTTTCTTTCTATGCCTGTTTGCAGACGTTTTACATTGGTAACAAACAGGTCGTCGCCCACTAACTGACAGCGGTCGCCGATTGCGTCGGTAAGCTGTTTCCAGCCGTCCCAGTCGTCTTCAGCCATTCCGTCCTCGATAGAGAGTATCGGATATTTGGCTACCCAGTTTTTCCAGAAGTCCACCATTTGAGCTGGGGAGAGTTTTTCTCCGCTGGACTTGTGCAGGTGATAGACTTTTTCTTCGGGGATGTAGTATTCCGAAGATGCGGGATCGAGCGCCATGTAAACGTCTTCACCGGGTTTGTAGCCTGCCTTTTCGATTGCTTCGAGGATTACGGTAACGGCTTCTTCGTTGGATTTAAGGTTTGGAGCAAATCCGCCCTCGTCGCCGACATTGGTTGAATATCCCTGCCGTTTCAGCACGGATTTCAGACTGTGGAATACTTCGGCTCCCATGCGCAGGGCATCCGAAAATGTTTCCGCTCCAATGGGCATGATCATAAATTCCTGAAAATCGATGGAATTGTCTGCATGCGAGCCTCCGTTAAGGATGTTCATCAGCGGAATGGGGAGGGTGCGTCCGTTGACTCCGCCGACATAACGGAACAGTGGCTGTCCGGTTATCTGTGCCGCGGCTTTTGCGCAGGCGAGGGAAACTCCTAAAATGGCGTTTGCTCCCAGCCGGCTTTTGTTTTCCGTGCCGTCGAGCGCTATCATCGCCGCGTCAATGTCGCGCTGATCCAGAACGGATACTCCGGACAGTTCTTCATTGATGACGGTGTTTACGTTTTCAACGGCTTGCAGTACTCCTTTTCC
>JAISDK010000217.1 GCA_031264875.1 Prevotellaceae bacterium | reverse complement strand
CTGTCGGAAGTTTTCCGATAGCTGTCGGAAGTTTTCCGATAGCTGTCGGAAGTTTTCCGATAGCTGTCGGAAGTTTTCCGATAGCTGTCGGAAAACTTCCGATAGCCGTCGGAATTTTTCCGATAGCCGTCGGAAGTTTTCCGATGAAAATAAATTTTCTCCCCGATAGAAATTTTCTTCCAAAATGCTTCCGATGATTTTTTTGCATAAAGTTCAAATGAAATTCGGTTTATGCAATAAAAAAATATGTTACCTTTGCGCGATATTTTTATGAAATAAATTAATAGATCAAATATTATGAATAATAAACTAAAAATCCTCACTGTAATAATTATTCCGTTTTTGCTGTCGTGCTGTGCGCAGAGCGACTGTTCCGAGCAGGCAAAAACAGTCATTGGCAAGCATGTTGTCAGGTTTACCCGACCGCCGCAGCGTATTCCTGCCAAAGTATCCGTGGACACTCCCCTGCTGGGAAACGGGTTCACGGGAATTTCAATGTCCGGCAATCCGGAGCATCAGGTTTTTTATGCCGCGCGAAACGATTTCTGGCGTCTGAAATCCGGACACAATGAATCGTATCCGACAGTTCTGGGGAAAATAGAAGTCTCCATTCCCGGATTGCAGGGCGCTTCTTATCTGGTAGAGCAGCATTTGTATGACGCCATAACGACAGCCCGTTTCGCGAAAGATGACTTTTCGCTTACATACAGGACGTATGTCGCTGCCACTGACGACATCGCGGTCATCGAAATCGGCATGGAGGGGAAAGGCTCGCTTGAAGGAAGTGTGCGGCTGTCCCTGCCCGCTGTCGGAAAGGAAATCGTCGAATACCTCCCATTAGATCGCGCTTTCCCCGAAAAGAGGGAACAGGGCGCTGTAGACGGCATACATTATATTACACGCGCTTTCGAAGATTCAGTGGATATCCCGACCAGGGCGGCAATGGCGCTGCAAACGCTTGATTCGCCGGATGGCAGCTTCACGCTGAACGCGGGAAAAACCGTTCGCATTGTCTGCGCCACATCTGGCAATTTCAAGAGTAAGGACTGCCGGGAGGACGCCATCCGTAAGGTAAGAGAATACGGTACGCCGCAAAACCTGCGCGCGGTGGAAGTCCGGCACGGGGAATGGTGGAAAAATTATTGGGAAAAATCGTTTGTGTCGATTCCCGACAGCGCTGTCGAGAAACAGTACTATCTCTCGCTCTACGGAATGGCTTCGACGAGCAGGGATACGAATTTTCCTCCCGGCCTGTTCGGTATATGGATTACGCAGGAACAGCCGGCATGGATGGGCGACTATCATTTGAATTACAATTATCAAGCGCCGTTCTATGCGCTATATTCCGCCAACCGGATAGAGCAGGCGACGCCATATTACGCTCCCTTACTCGCCTTTATGCCGAGAGGAAAATATTATTCCGAAAAAGTAACAGGGATTTCCGACGGCATTCTATATCCCGTCGGAATCGGACCGCTGGGCGTCGAGACCACCCGCTGGACGCCGCTTATGGAAAAATACTGCAAGAGCTGGAAGGACAGGGGAAACATCGAGGACGACGGCATGTTCTGGGAACAGAAAAGCAATGCTTCCTATGCGGTGGTCAACCTCTCAATGCATTTTTACAGCACATGGGACAAGGAGTTTAGCCGGAAGGTATATCCCTTTGTCAAGGCTTCGGCAATTTTCTGGGAAAAACACCTTACATACGAAGACGGTCGCTATATCGACCGTAACGATGCGATTCACGAGGCAACGATCGGAGATATAAACCCGATTCTTTCGCTCGGACTGATCCGGCAAACCATGCGCACGGCAAGCGACATGAGCGAACTGCTCGGAGAAGACGCCGACAGGAGAGAGAAATGGATGCATATCTATGAGCATCTCTCAACATTTCCGCTACAGGAACGGAACGGGAAAACCGTCTTCCGGCTGACCGAAAAGGGTATGGACTGGGTAAACGGAAATACGCTGGCAATCCAGCACATCTACCCCGCCGGACAAATCGGCTTGGACAGCGAGCCTGAATTGCCGGAAGTTGCCAAAAACACCATGCAGGAGATGCAATGCTGGCTTGATTTTAACGGAAGCAACAGCTTTTTCCCCGCATCCGTCCGCGTGGGCTACCATCCCGATACCATTATGTTTCACCTCAACCGGTATGCAGAGCATACTTTTCCCAATGGATTCCAACTGGACAACCCGCACGGCATCGAAAATCTCAGCACCGTCCCGAACACGATCAACGAAATGCTGTGCTCCGGACATCAGGGCGTACTGAGGCTGTTTCCGGTATGGAATCGTGGACGTGACGCATCGTTTCATCAAATCCGCGTGGAGGGCGCATTCCTCGTTTCCGCAAAACTGAAAGACGGAGAAATCAGCGATGTAAGAATTTTCAGCGAACAGGGCAGGGAACTGAATCTGCTAAACCCCTGGAAGGGTCGCGGGATAAAAGTGGAATGTCCTGAGGGCAAGCAGTCATACGGGGGCGAACGAATCCGGATAAAAACCGAAAAAGGCACGACTTACCGTCTGTATCCGGTTAGCTGTTTGTAAATCTAGAATTAAAAAAATTATATTTGCTATGAGATGAAAAAGTATATAATTGTTTTGTTAGTTATATGTATATCATGCTGTCACGAAAAAGTTAAAATAGACATTGAAATAATTCAAGCAAAAACATTTGTTAAAGAGAATGTATTGAATTTATTTGATGAGGTGAAGGTTGTTGACCTGGAAACCACAAATTCTTCTTTGGTAGGATTATACATTGACCGTATAGAAATATATGGATATAAAATATTTGCATTAAATTCCTTACAATCGCATAATAATATTTTATGCTTTGATTTTTCCGGCAAATATTTGTTTGGTATAGATCGAATAGGACAGGGTCCGGGAGAATATACAAGTCTGTATGATTTTCTGATTGATAAAAATTTGCATCATTTAGTTTTACACAGTGACGATAGAAAATTTTTACATTTTGACATGCAGGGTAATTTTTTATATGAAGTGAAATCGGATAATAATTATTCTGCAATCTATTCAATTTATCTAAACGATTCAACATATCTTGCTTTTAACGAGGCAACCTTTCAACCTGACCTTAAAGAAAGTTTAATATATATTGACAGTAAAACTATGAATATACGACATAAATCAAACGATATAAATGAATATTTTTATAGCGCAGGAAATAAGCCTCTCTGCATAAACAACGATAAAATATTGTGTCTTGCGTCCAGTGACACTATATACGATATATCGGATATGCACGGTACTTATGCCAAATATTTTGTATATTACACGAATATACAGATCAAAGAGAAAGAGCGGATGTGCAGAAACATAGATAAAATGGAGCATGAAGAATTAATAAATTTTAATCAGGAATCTTACGGTAAAGGAGAATCTATGTGGATTTCTGCGATGTATGAGACGAATAAATATCTCGTTTTTAGTTGTATGAAAGCCATTCCCAATACGGATAACAGTATTAATTATGCTTTATTTTATGATAAGGTAAATAAAAAAACATATAATTCGGAAAATATTGATTTCGATGGGTTTCGAGTAAAAGATTTTTCTGTAACAGGCGTAGCAGACGGGGCATTGTATTGTGTATTATCTATGGAAATCACAGACAGCGATAAAGAGAAAATTAAAAACAGTTCAGTCTTTTCTGAAATTGACAGGAAAAAGCTGATAGAACACCAGGATGAAGATAATCCGTTAATTCTTATTTTAAAGTGATGCTTATAAAAAGTGTCTCTCATTTTATGATTAAAATTATATGAAATATGAAAAAGTATATTATTCCAGTTTTGGCTATTTTTTGTTTTGCCTGTACAGGACAGCAACAAAGTAATG
>JAISDK010000210.1 GCA_031264875.1 Prevotellaceae bacterium | reverse complement strand
TTTTCTAATCTATCGCACATATCTATACCATATTTCATATCATCATCACTGTGAAGAAAAATTTCGCGAGGAGTAATTTCAATAAGATAAAGACTTTTATTAAATTCATAACAAACTCTAAATTCCGGAAATTTCTTAACAAAGTTTCTTAATTCTTTTTCTACAAATTTTCTGGAATCAATTTTTTCCTTTTTCTCAAGTTTTTGCAATTTTGTTTTCATATTAATATTTTTTTAAAACTAACGCTATTGAATTTAACAATTTTAATGAGTTGGAACTATTTGCCTCATTAAAAAGTTTATCTGAATAATCGGAATCTGTCCTTAAATCTCTTAATACTCGAATTTGACGAAATACAAGAAAATCGTAAAGATTTATAGCTTTAATATGTTTTCCTGTTTCTTTAATCAAAAACTTATGTGTTCCCGATTTCGATTGTAATATTTCTTCTTCTGTCCCATTCATCGAATACAGCCAAATATGCTTCATTAATAGCAAACAACAATAATAAGAACTATGAGCAACAGCTACATATAATTTTTTACTATGCAGCAAATTAGCCACCTTATTTAACTCATCTGATTTTATTTTAAGCGCACTGTTCATTTCATATAATTTTACGCAAAGATATACGAATTTCCATAAACGTAAATCATGATTTTCCTGTGGCGTCTTTGTCGTGACCCCCCTCCATATTGATATTAATGAAAATCATACGAATCAAAAAAATCACAGTTTCGATTGCTTAATCAGTACAGTAGAGTGACAATTGAGATAGCTATCAGCAATAAAAAGAGGATATTTGCAATAATATTCCTTTTAATTTTAACAAATAAAATTCTCAAGTATATTGTTGCAGGGACGAATATAATCTGAATCATAAGTTTACTTTCTGGGGTAAAAAGTAAAAACACGAGTGTCGAAAAAAGCATTAAAGCCGAAAAAGAGCGCATACATGATATAGTTTTCTGACTCATTCCCTGTCGCATCAGTTTTATGTGCATAAGCATCTCCACTGCAATCAGCGAGAAGACAAACATGCAAAAAACATATTGAGATACGGTCATCTCGGCAATTCCCGTGGACAAGCCGTCGGGAACGATATTCTTTATTGTTGTTTCAACAGGATACAGCCAGCTTTCTCCCCAGAAGTGATAAATAAAAATTGCAAAATAAAACGGGACAAGAAATCCTGCGATTGAAATAATCCAGTCTCTGAATCCGGCAATTTTGAACCGGTACAGCGAAATCATATACGGGATAAACAGGTATATCGAAAAACTGTAAAAAAAAGTTGCTATTCCCAGGTACATGGAAGATATAAATATTCCGTCATAATCAACGGCTTTCCTGTATATGCCAAAAAGTGCGTCGTATGACAGCAAAATGAAGACAGTTGCAAAATGGACTTCCGACAGGGGATGCAAAAACGACAGTCCTCCAACTTGAATAACCCACAACCAGACCAGCAAATGCTCTCGTCCGGTGATAGACAGATGATCAAAACCGATTTTGTATATCAACATTCCGGCGATCAGCGTCATAACTATGGAAATCAGCATTGATAACCGTCCCGACAGAATATCCGGGAATCCTGTAACTGCGGAATTTCTCCATTTTACCCATTTTACCGCGTCGGGAATATCAAAAAACAAATCCCGCATGTACAGCAACAATAAAACAAGCAAGGCAAACAGCATAATGCTGAATACCTTGCGTCGTATATTGTCGAATATCATTTTTTAATCAAAATCTTACATCTTGTCGGGGACGTTGATTCCCAGCAAGTACATTCCTTTTTTCAGTATTTCCGCAACCTGGTACGACAGGGCGAGGCGCATGTTTCTGTTAGCGATATTTTCCTCTTTCAGAATAGGATAATCGTGATAGAACTGGTTGTATTCCTTTGCCAGATCGTAAACATAATTGGCTATCAATGCCGGCGAAAAATTTTCTCCGGCAAGTTTTACCGTTTCCGGAAATGTTTCCATAATCTTAATCAGTTCCAGTTCCTTGCCCTCGGGAACAGCGCCGTCCATTCCGATAGGAAAAGACGTTTCTTCACTTTTGCGCAAAACAGACTTTATCCTTGCATGGGTATATTGGATAAAGGAAGCAGTATTGCCGTTGAAATCAATTGATTCTTTCGTATTGAAGAGCATTGTCTTTTTCGGATCGACTTTGAGAATAAAGTATTTCAAGGCGCCCAGGCCTATCATATTAACAATGTCGCAGGCTTCCCGGTCGGTCATTTCGTTGAGTTTGCCAAGCTCTTCCGATACCTCCCTTGCCGTCAGAATCATTTCTTCTATAAGGTCATCTGCATCGACAACAGTGCCTTCCCTTGATTTCATTTTACCTTCGGGCAATTCCACCATTCCATACGAAAGATGGTAGATGTCGTCCGACCACCTGTAGCCCAGTTTCAGAAGAATAAGCTTGAGTACCTGGAAATGATAGTTCTGTTCATTTCCGACAACGTATATCATCTTGTCGAAGCCGTATTCGTCGAAACGCTGTTCAGCCGTACCCAAATCCTGCGTCATATACACGGAAGTGCCGTCGCTGCGCAGGAGCAGTTTCTGGTCTAAGCCATCGTCAGTGAGGTCAATCCACACCGAGCCGTCGTCTTTTTTAAAGAATATGCCTTTCGACAGACCTTCTTCCACTATTTTTTTGCCTAATATCCAGGTATTCGATTCGTAGTATGTTTTATCGAATGAAACGCCAAGCCTGCTGTAGGTTTCGTCGAATCCTGCATATACCCAGCCATTCATCCTGTTCCACAACGCCATTGTGTCGGGATCTTTGGCTTCCCACTTTCGCAGCATGTCGCGCGCTTCTACAAAAACCGGAGCGGCGTTTTCGGCTTCCGTCTGTTCCATTCCATTGGATACAAGTGCTTTGATCTGCGCCTTGTATTCTCTGTCGAACCGTACATAATAGTCGCCGACCAGATGATCGCCTTTTTTCCCTGCAAGTTCGGGAGTTTCACCGTTTCCGAAATTCGACCACGCAACCATTGATTTGCAGATGTGGATGCCTCTGTCGTTGACGAGATTTACTTTTATAACCTCGTATCCGCAGGCTTCGAGGATATTAGACACCGACCATCCAAGCAGGATGTTGCGTATATGACCCAAATGCAGGGGCTTATTGGTGTTTGGCGACGAAAATTCCACCATAAAACGCTTGTTTGCAGGCGCGAAGAAGCCAAAATTTTTATCTTCGAGATATTCCGACAGTTTTCCGAGCCAGAAGGAAGGCTTTAGTTTTATGTTCAAAAATCCTTTGACTGTATTTACGCTGTCGATAACAGGCATCTGTTTCAACAGGATGTCGCCCAGGTTCTTTGCTGTCTGTTCCGGAGATTTGCCGCTCCATTTCAAAAACGGAAAAACAATAAGAGTG
>JAISDK010000202.1 GCA_031264875.1 Prevotellaceae bacterium | reverse complement strand
GTCATGAAACTTGGAGAATAAAGATTAAGCGCAATAAAAATAAAATCAGACCAATGTCGTCAAGTTAAACCATGCTGTTGCTTGTAAATCTTAAGGACTTTAAAGACTGTAAGGACTTTGAAGTCCTTAAGATTTATAGGCAATAGCCCTGAAATGGCATGAAATAACCGGTTTACACCCTTGCACGGCGTAGTCTCCAGACTACGCCGAGCGAGGGTGTGTTGTAGAGACGTGATGCATCACGTCTCTACCCCGAGCTGCGCTTCGCTTGCACGTGGTTATCAATCTTATACGCCGTACGGCGTATATTTACGACAATGAATCAATGCATACAACCGCCCTCGCTCGGCGTAGTTGTGGCAACAAACAGAAAATGCAGCATCGAAATGCTGCATTTTCCGGTTTATTCAATAACTGTCATTGTTATTATCCTGCCAGTTCCTTTTCAATCTGTTCCAGTGTTTTGTTTTTTGTTTCAGGGAGAATGAAATACAGTATTACAAATCCTGCCAGACATATTCCTCCGTACAGCCAGAAATTGTTAGCCCATCCTATGCTTTCCTTAATAGAGGGGAAGGTATAGGTAAGTGAAAAGTTTCCTATCCATAACACCAGCGCCGACAGTGACATGGCTGCTCCCCTTACGCGATTGGGGAAAATCTCCGACAGAATTACCCAGACAATCGGCGCCAAAGTCAGCTGATATGCCATTACATTCAGCAGAACGAATATGACTACCGGCAGTCCGCTGATTTCCTGATGAAACAGGAAGCCGATTATGCCGTAAATCACGGTCATCGAAGCGGTGCCGAACAGCATCAGCTTCTTTCGTCCCACCCTGTCAACCATCAGGATAGTGGCTACAACCGACAGCATTGCAATTCCGCCGATAATGACAATCTGGAGCATCATGTCGCTGACCCCGTATCCGGCTTTGGTAAAAATATCCGCTGCATAGTAGAAGGTTACGTTCATTCCGCACCACTGCTGAAGCATGGCGACAAAGAATCCGAGACCCAGTATTTTAAGCATCCTGGGCTGTAGCAGCGCCCTGAAATCCATTCCGGGAACTTCCTTGGCTACTGTTTCCTCGATTTCCTTCAGTTCGGCGGCGGCGTATTCCTTTCCACCGATTTTTGACAGTATTTCTTCTGCCTTCCTGCTTTGCCGGTTTTTCACCAGCCAGCGCACGCTTTCCGGTGCAAGTACCATCATTATCAAAAATATGACGGAAGGAATTGCTACCGCGCCGAACATCCATCGCCATCCGGTCTGAACATTCCAGCCGGCGATAAATTCTGCCGTTTCGGGCGCGGCGCCGATGTCGTGAGCGGAAGCGATTGACCAGTTTACTGTTTGGCATACAAGCATACCGACATTTATCATCAGCTGATTGATGGACACAAACTTTCCCCGTATATGAGGCGGAACCATTTCCGAAATATATACCGGTGAAAGATTCAGGGTGGCGCCGATTGACAGCCCGCCTACAATTCTCCAGACATTATACCAGAAAAAAGTATTGCAGAAAGCCAGCCCTGCCGCCGATACTACAAATATCAGTCCTGCCGCAGCCAGCAGCCACTTTCTTCCCCAGCGTTCGGTGGTAAGAAAGCAGACGAAAGCGCCAATCATGCAGCCAATCATCGCCGAGCTTGTACCCCAGCCCTGCATTGCCGGGTCTTTGCCTATTCCGAAAAACGGTTCATAAAAGGGTTTGGCTCCTCCTACAACTACCCAGTCGTATCCAAACAGGAAGCCGCCCATGGCTGCCGCTACTGTCAGGAACCATATATACCCGTAACTGTAATGTTTTTTACCTGTGTTTTGTAAATTACTCATGGTTTATGATTTAAATAATTATTGAATATTAATGTGAATTCCCTGTATTGCCGATATTTCGCAGGCGTCAATGATGCGCTGGCACACAATCGAGTCTTCAAGGCTCGAAAGCGGAGCGTCTCCCTTTTGCAGCACGTTTTCGATGAAATACGTTGCCGTGTTCCTGATCGATTCCGGATAGCAATAGTATGTTTGCGAATGAGGTCCGTTGGGTTCGTTGATTACCCAGTCGCGGTAGCTGTATTTTGCGCTGCCTTTGGTTCCCATCACTTTCATCATACATGTCCAGGGTTCTCCGGCATGGTCGTCGCCGGTAAAGCTTGCGCATAGATGGCTGATAGCGCCGTTTTCCATTTTCATAATTGCCATCGCGAGGTTTTCCTGCGGGGCAATCGTAGCGTTGATAGTGCTTTTCATACATGAAACCGACTGCGGCCTTCCTGCCAGATAGAGCATTGTATATACATGATGGGTCAGAATCTGGTGTATTACTCCGGGGTATCTCACACGGTTGTCTTCCGCATGGAAAATATTGTAGAGCATGTAAAACTGTGTAATGTCGCCCAGAGCGCCTTCGTGTATCATGTCGTGCAGACGCTTGACGCCGGGTTCGTAGATGTAATTGTGCACCGGCATGCACTTTACTTTTGCGTCATCTACGACTTTCTTTAATTTCTCAAGTTCGTCCAGCGTGTCGGCTACCGGCTTTTCAATCAGGATATGCTTTCCCGCCTTTGCCGCTTTTACGGTGTAGCGATAGTGCGTTTCCACGTTAGTGAGAATGAAGACCGCATCTATTTCAGGGTCGTTCAGCAGGTCGTCTTCCGTAAGGTATGCAATGCATCCGTATCTGGCGGCTTTTTCCTCTCCTTTGGATGCAGTTCTGTTCCAGAGACCTTTCAGTTCTGCTCCGGGCAGTTTTCTGATAGCTTCCGCATGGAGGTTGGCAATATCGCCCGCTCCGAGGAAGCCTATTTTCAATGTTTCTTGCATGGTATAATTCTATTAAATATTTAATGTATATGATTTTTCAGATGTGTTTTAAAGTCCCTTCCTCAGCCATTCGTCGGAAGAACAGCAGTGATTGTTTCACTCCTTCGTCGATGCCGGTTAAAGGCAGACTGTCGAATGTTGCATCAATTCTGTCATGGCAAAGGTCATGGCTGAACATGTTGGGCTTGGCGTCTCCGGCTATTGAAATATCCGCATATTTTTCCCAGCCGAGTTTCGCCGCCTCCTGCCTTACGGTCTGCAAAAACTCCTTTACTTCAATCGTTTTTCCCTTGATGTTAAATTCCCCGTATCCTTCAAAAGGCTCCATGGTGCAGGCTGCAAAATGAGCTCCGACGTCTTCGACATAATGATAGTTTTCCCGTCCCTGGTAGGGCATGGCAAATGGAATGGCTTTCTGTTCAAACGATCCGAGCGCTACGGCTTTCATGGCGGCGGTAGGAGCGGAGGTCATTCCTTTGTCGCGTCCTGGTCCGTAGGTAGTATTCAAACGCAGGCAGACGGTGGGAATGTGTGTGTTGTCGTGAAAAAAACGCGCAAGATGTTCGCCTGCAAGTTTCCAGATGCCGTAATGGTTCGGCGGAGTCAGCCTGACGTCTTCCTTAATGACGGCGTCGGGATACTGCGCTCGTTTTCCGTACACCGCTCCGGAACTTGCGAACACAAAGCGTTCGAGGTTCGGAAGCGTTTCGGCGATATCCATCAGCGCCATGGTTCCTCCCACATTGATTTCCATCCCTTTCAGGTGGAAAGCCGAACAGTCGGGACTTTGGAATCCGCCCAGATGAATGATATGGGTAGGATTGATTTCCGGCACCGATTTCTTTACCGTTTCATAATCGGAAACGTCCATGGTAACAAATTCAATACGCGGATCGATGTTCTCACCCTGCCATAACTGTAAGGGTTTCACGTCACCCGAACGTGTTGCAACTACTATTTTTTCGATTTCCCGGTATTGCAGCAACCTGTAAACGGTTACCGAACCGATGCAGCCCGTGCCGCCTGTGATTAGTATTCTTTTCATGTCTGAATATGATTTTTATTTATAAATTACCTGCTGAATTTTAATTGGATGTAAGCGGTTTCACTGCTGTGTGATTCTGTTCGTATGCACTCATAATTATTATTAATTTGTTTCCGTTTCCTGTTTGACGGTTCTTGCAGAGCTTACTTCTATAAACGAGGCTCCTGCGGGAGGCCCGAAGCTTCCGCCTATAATGACAATCAGATCATCGGGTTTGAAGCAGTCTGTTTCGAGCAGGGATTCTATTGCGGCATGTTCAAACTCGTCCTTTGTTTTGCGCGGCGCCATCATAGTGGCAAACACCCCGTACGAAAGAGCGAGTTCTCTCATGGAATGACTTTTGTAGCATTTTGCAAACACAGGAGCCTTCGGACGGAATGCCGCGATGTAGCGTCCTGTTCTTCCCGACAGCGTATCAATCACTATGGCCTTTATCGGCAGTCTCACCGACGCTTCCACGGCAGCCCTGCAAAGTATTGCCGCTGTGGGCTGGGTGACGTTTTGCAGATTAATGTCCGGTTCGGAACCGAGCTGGGATTCTATTTCAATTGCTATTTTCGACATGGTTTTCAGGGCTTCGACCGGATAATTTCCGTTAGCCGTTTCTCCGCTCAGCATCAGGGCGTCGGTGCGCTGGTATATCGCATTGGCTACATCGCTCACTTCGGCGCGTGTGGGACGCGGATGCTCAATCATGGTATGAAGCATTTGAGTGGCGATTATCACGGGCGATTTGCGCTCGCGACACTTTTTCAGCAACATTCTCTGTATTCCGGGAATCTTTTCGGCGTCGATTTCCACCCCGAGGTCTCCGCGCGCCACCATTATGCCATACGCATGACTCAGTATTTCGTCGATATTATCGACTCCCTGCTGGTTTTCGATTTTTGCAATCAGTTTGATATGACTGTTATGCCTGTCCAGGATTTTTTGAATATCCATCAAATCCTGTTTTGTCCTCACAAACGAGTGCGCAATAAAATCTATTTCATTTTCGATTGCCCAGTGTATAAAATCAATATCCTTAAGGCTGAGAGACGGCAGTCTGACATGAACTCCGGGAACATTCACGCTCTTGCGTCCCTTGATCCTGCCATCGTTCATCACGGTACAAAGCAGATAGTCCTTTGTTTTGTCGGTCACCGTCAGTTCTATTTCACCGTCGTCTATCAATATTTTCGACAGTACGGGAACATCCGCCACAAATCCTTCATAAGTAACATACAGTCTCTCTTCGGAGGACAGTTTCTCACGATCGCCGGAAATTATAAGGATATGATCCTTCAGCACTTCAAATCCGTCTTCGCTGTCCATTGCCGTCAGCCGCATTTCGGGGCCTTTGGTATCAATAAGTATGGCAATATTATCCGATATTTTTCTGACATTGCGAACAATCTCGCCTGCACCTTCAACAGTGATGTGCGCCGTGTTCAGGCGGGCGACATTCATGCCGTATTTATATAATTCTGCGATAAATGAGGCGTCACAACGCCTGTCCGATATTGTTGCTACAATCTTTGTTTTTTTCTTTATATACATAAAACCAATTCACTAAAAACAGGGGCAAAGATATGAAATTAATTAGTTCGTCATGTTTAATTGATTACGCAGGGCGTTGCGCTCCCGGATTCGACGCCTCTGCTTTGGATGTACTTTGCTACATGTTTTTTCGTGATTGTCATTGCCTTTTGCGTCTTAATATTTAAAAGAATATGGCACAGTACGTTTTTATTGTAATTTCGCGCCCTGAAAACCTGCTGATGCAGGCTAAATGATTGGTTATTTGATTAAAAAATTGTAAAAAAAATGAACTCATTATCAGACACATTTGTACTGAACAGCGGAAAAGGTATTCCCTGTATCGGTTTTGGAACATGGCAGACGCCCGACGGTGAAACAGCCGTAAACTCTGTGAAATATGCCATACAGTCGGGATATCGCCATATTGATACGGCGGCCATTTACGGAAATGAAAAAAGTGTGGGACAGGGTATCCGCGAATCCGGAACAGACCGTAGCGAACTCTTTATAACCACCAAGTTATGGAACTCTGACCGCGGTTACGAACCGGCATTGAAAGCCTTCGATACAAGCCTGAAAAAACTGGGACTGGACTACATTGACCTGTATCTCATTCACTGGCCCGAAAATAAGGCAAACAGCGCTAAAGTCAATTCGGATACATGGCGCGCACTCGAAAAACTTTACAGGGACGGCGCAGTAAAGTCAATAGGAGTAAGTAATTTCCTTGAACATCACCTCCGTTCACTGCTGGACAGCGCCGAAACTGTACCGGCAGTCAACCAGATTGAATTTCATCCCGGACAAATGCAACATGAGACAGTATCCTTCTGCAAATCAAATGGAATACTTGTAGAAGCATGGAGTCCGCTTGGCACAGGCAAAATGTTGAATAATCCGGAACTGGCGGAAATTGCTCTAAAATACGGCAAATCGGTAGCCCAGCTGTGTATCCGGTGGGTTCTGCAAAACGAAGTATTGCCTTTACCAAAATCAATAACGCCCTGTCGCATTGAGGAAAATACCAATGTATTCGATTTCGAAATTTCCTGCGCCGACATGCAAACCATCAATTCCATGCCTTATTTTGGAGGTTCAGGGCTGAATCCCGATACAGTGACATATTGAAACACATTTTCTATTGATATTTATCCCCTGTCGGGAAATCTCCTTAACTCCTTGCAGAGTTGGAAGAATAGTAGAGACAACGGGGATGTTTCCGCTTTGTTCGTTAAGCGCCTGAACTGTGATTATTTTGATTTGTCTGATTTATATAATTGTCCTGCGGTCGCCTCAGTCATATAAAATTTTTACAACAAAGCGAAAAGCAGTATTTTCTAAAAGTAAAAAATAAAAAAAGTATCATTTTCAAAAAAAGTATCTATATTTGCGGAATAATATATCAAAGGAGTTCTGCAAAAAAGCGCAGGATTCTTTTTTATTTAAAAAAAACTTAATAATTTTTAAGTATTATGGTTAAGACTCAATATATTACAGAAGAAGGACTTCAGAAACTTCGTGAAGAACTGGAACATCTTAGAGGTGTCGAGAGACCTGAAATATCTCGACAGATTGCCGAGGCAAGAGATAAAGGCGATTTATCGGAAAATGCCGAATACGACGCGGCAAAAGAAGCACAGGGTATGCTGGAAATGCGGATTTCAGAACTGGAAGGCAAAATAGCCAATGCAAGAGTTATTGACAAGTCAAAAATCGATGCATCCAAAGTTCAGATATTGAGCAGGGTAAAGCTAAAAAACCTTGGTACAAATGCCGTAATGGAATATACTTTGGTCGCCGAAGCCGAAGCAAACCTGAAAGAAAACAAACTTTCTGTCGGTACCCCCATTGCCAAAGCCCTGATGGGACATAAAAAAGGTGAAACAGTGGAAGTCAAAATTCCTGCCGGTATCATGAAGCTGGAAGTAGTTGACATATCCATATAAACATTTGTGAATGAAATTAAATACTCTTGCAGTTATCGGAGCGGGAAATTTAGCGGCGTCCGTAGTTCCGGCATTAAAAAAGTCGGGAGTAAAAATTACGGGGATATATTCGCGAACGTATGAACATGCCGTATCCCTCGCCGAACGTGTTGATGCCCCCGCCGTACATTCGATACCGGAATTAGAGACAGCCGACTTCTACCTCCTGTCGGTGACGGACAACTGTATAAAGGAAACCGCCTCTCTGCTGGGAAAAATCACGGGCAGGGATTCTATAGTAGTGCATACATCGGGAAGCACTGATATCAACGTACTTGAACCATACTGTCAAAATTATGGAGCGCTTTATCCGTTTCAGACCTTTTCGGCGGCGAAACCCATAACGGATTTTTCGTCCGTGCCTGTTTTCATCGAAGCCAGTTCCGAACCTGTTTTGATGAAACTGAGGGAATTGTCGGAAAAAATATCCGGGAAAGTGTCGGAACTGGATTCCGGAAAACGTATGGGTCTGCATATCGCCGGCGCTTTTTCGTGCAATTTTGTAAACAGTCTGCTATCGTGCGCCTTTGATATCTGTACCGAATTTGGAATCGACCCCTGCAATTTAAAGCCGCTTGTGGAAAAAACTGTGGAAAAGGCTTTTGATTCGGGCAATCCCGTAGAAGTGCAAACCGGTCCGGCCGTACGGAAAGACATGGTAACAGTAGAAAAGCATCTGAAATTCCTGCAGGCAAATCCGGGACTTCAAAAGGTATATGTCACCATGTCAGAGTATATCATTAACACAATAAAATAAATGAAAATGGAAGCAAAAGTCAGCATAGTAATGGGAAGCGTTTCGGACTTGAAAATAATGGAAAACGCGGCTCTGTTTTTAAATGAAATGAATGTTCCTTTTGAAATCAACGCATTATCTGCACATCGGGTACCCTTGCAAGTAGCCGAATATGCCGAAGGACTGGAAAGCAGAGGAGTGAAAATTGTTATTGCCGGCGCCGGAGGCGCTGCACACCTTCCCGGAGTTATCGCAGCCGTAACGCCAATACCCGTAATAGGAGTACCGGTTAAATCCTCAAATTCGATTGACGGCTGGGATTCTATTCTTTCCATACTCCAGATGCCTGCCGGAATACCCGTGGCAACGATGGCGCTCGACGGCGCCCGTAATGCCGGAATACTTGCCGTCCAGATTCTTGCATTGAGCGATAAAGAACTTATGCACAAATTTAAAAAGTTCAAATCCGGCCTGGCACAGAAAGTACTTAAAGCAAACGAAGAACTGAAAGATGTGAAATACCAATTTAAAATTGACAGATAATTCAGCATGAACGAAATAAGAACACGATTTGCGCCAAGTCCCACAGGATTTATGCACATAGGCAATCTGAGAACAGCGCTTTACGCCTACCTGTTTGCAAAGAAAAATAACGGACGCTTCATTTTGCGTATCGAGGACACCGATCAGGAACGTCTGGTCGATAATGCCGTTGCCGCGATTTACAACACACTGAAACTTGCCGGACTGTCGCACGACGAAGGCCCGGACACAGGAGGCGAATACGGGCCTTACGTACAGAGCGAAAGAAAATCCATCTATAACGAATATGCCGGAAAACTGATTGACAGTAAACATGCCTATCATTGCTTTTGCACGAAGGAAAGGCTTGAAACCCTGGTTGACAGTTCGGGTAACCGAAAATATGACAAGCATTGCCTGTATCTTGACAAGGAAGAAATAGAATCGCAAATTGCTGCCGGAACGCCCTACGTCATCCGTCAGAATGTCCCTGAAACAGGAACTGTTACGTTTTCGGATCTGGTGTTCGGAAATATTACCGTTGAGAACAGGGAACTGCATGATAATGTATTAATAAAATCGGACGGCTTTCCGACTTATAATTTCGCAAATGTGATTGATGACCACTTGATGAAAATCTCGCACGTTTTTAGAGGAATGGAATACATCAGCAGCACGCCGAACTACAACCTGCTATACGAAGCTTTTGGCTGGGAAATTCCTCAGTACGTCCACCTTCCGCATATCATGAAAGACCGGCAGCACAAGTTGAGCAAACGTCACGGAGACGCCAATTTCGAGGATTTTCTGGAAAAAGGCTTTTTACCCGACGCAATCCTGAACTATGTCGCCCTGTTAGGCTGGAATCCTAAAAATGAGATAGAAAAGTTTTCGTTAAATGAACTGATTGAAAGTTTTGAAATAAGCGGAATATCAAAGTCGTCCGCCGTTTTTGACGAAGTGAAGCTGCGATGGCTTAATGCGCAATACGTAAAAGAGCTGTCGGCACAGGAATTTCATTTGTCGGCTGAGAAATACTATGCCGATATTCCCGTGGAAATAAATACCATACTGCTTAGCCGATTGCTGCAAACAAGGGTATCCACCGTTTCGGACATACCTGATATGACCGGGTTTATCAGCAATTTCGAAAATTATGACATATCCCTCTTCAACCATAAGGATTCGAAATCAACCGCGGAAACGGCAAAAAATATTTTACCTGTCATAATTGCAGAACTGGAAAAGATTGACTGCTGGGACAATGACGTTCTGTTTAACGCCTGCATCAGGATCTCCGAACAGTCGGGAGTGAAGAAAAAAGCGCTTTTATGGATAATACGGGTGGCGCTTACAGGACATTTATCGACTCCGGGCGGAGCTTCGGAAATGTGCGTGCTGCTGGGTAAAAATCTATCGGTTAAAAGATTAAAATATTCGTTGTCAAGACTGGAAAATGGTATGTGAAAATATATTTTGCCATAAAAAAAATATATCATACTTTTGCAGCCGGATTTTTTTACGGGAAACAATGGCCTGTTCGTCTATCGGTTAGGACGTAAGATTCTCAATCTTGAAAGAGGGGTTCAATTCCCCTACGGGCTACGGAAGAAAACGCTAATCATCAATAAATACGATGGTTGGCGTTTTTGTTTTTCGGAAGTTGCATAATATTTCCGACTGCTGACTAAACTGAGATTATATTACGCGCGGGGTAAAATTGTGAGATAAAAATGTAGCGATTCTTCGCGTCTTATGACGCCGTAGGCGTCTGAAAATGATAACCCCGAACAAGCGCAGCGCAGTTAGGGGCAACGCAACAACCGTCCTCAACCCCGTATGGAGTTGAACTGCTTCGCAGTTCTGATTGAGATTAGACTGTTATACCCCGAACTGCACTTCGCTTGTTCGGGGTTATCCGGATTGGACGCCTTACGGCGTCAGTCACTACTCA
>JAISDK010000183.1 GCA_031264875.1 Prevotellaceae bacterium | reverse complement strand
GTTATTGTACGTTTGCCCGGCGACAGTTTTACATTCCATGACAGTTTCTCTGTTGCCGACGTTTCCAGATTACCGTCGATATACCATTTAGGATAACCACTGACTTTGTCTGCATACAGGATTTCGGCTTTCAGTTCCACGTTTTCCTTACAGATCGTTTTTCCGAATATATCCTGAAAATTTTCTCCGTTAACCGAAAACTTCATTTCCAGATTGTACATTGACGAGCCTCCAAGATAGTAATATGATTCGGAATCTCCCAAACCCATTACCAGTCCCGTCAATCCGGCATGATTGCTGAATGTATGCGGATTATCGCTTGTCATTCGGTATCTGATATAGGAATATCCCGCCCTGCTCGTCCAGTTTGCTTCGTTCAGGCTTGTGGTTTTGCCATTTATCGTTACTGTGGTATTTTTCCTGGTACTTTCAGGAGTTACAACGATGGCATAGAATTCCTTTGTAAATGTCTGAAACGAACTGACAGTAGTTGAAGTTACACTTTGTTCTACAGGCGGAATCCATACCATAGCAGGTCCTCCGTCTGATTTAAGAGTGTCGTTGTCGTTCTCGTATGAAATCAGGTATGAGCATACGCCTACGGGATTGTTTGAAGATATAAAACAGCCTGTATTTGATATTGACAGGGTCACAAATTCGCCCTTCTTCAAAGACAGGGAACCGCTTTTCACAGTCCCTCCCTTATGTGTAATTTTTGTTCCATTCTGAGACGCCATAACTCGCACCAGCAAAGGATACTGTCTGGTTATTCCAACATCCGGCACAAAAAAACGCGTACCCCACGAAGTTGTTGGCGCCAATTGCTGGAAAAGGTTATCGGGATTACTATTTGCTTTATCAGGAATCATTGCTCCCTGGTGAGTTACAAAATAAGCTATCGGTTTATTCGATGTTATATGCCATCCTGTAAGATCGGTGTTTTTATTTGCCTTTATATACCATGTGCTTCCTGCGCCTAAATCCCGCGTAATAGTATCTGTACGGCTGATGCAGGTAGCCTTTGTGCCAGCGGCCGTCCCAACAATCGTAATGGCGTCCCGATAATCTACACTGATTGGGGGAGTTCCGACATTTCCGGTATATCCGGTATATGAAATATGATAATAATCCGTTCCCCAAACGTTTGTCGGCAGGATATTGGTAGCATCGCTGGTGAACTGAGCGCTATTTAATGCATACACCGATACAGGCTTGTCAGATGTTATATGCAGGGATTTTTTTAACCATTCTGGACCGGTCGAATAAACAGCAACTTTTTCATCCGGAGTCAAATTTATCGTACGGGTAGTACCGGCAGGTATGTAGATGGTTTTGTTTACATCCAGATCGGTGAATGTCAGTGTAACCTTTGCTGCATTGGTCGTTACTATTTTTATCTGAAAAATAAGTTGTTCCATTGATCTATCATGATTTTGTCCAAAAGCCACCCAAAAATCTGTTCCCGCTGTTGTCTGGGCATACAGTCCGTTTCCTGCAAACATGCATAAAGCAATAATTAAAGCATAAATTTTCGTCATAAATTTCATATACAATTCTTTTAGTGCGCGGTTTATACCGTGCGTGGTTTATAAATCTGTTTTCGAATACTCTTCTATTTTATTATGGAATTAATTCGTTCTCAAAGCATATTTTGTATTCAACCCATATTTCATTTCGGGTACAAAGGTACGGCGGAAAATGAACATTCTGACGTTTTTTATGTTTTTTAACATAATATTCTCGGTTTTGTTCTTGATATTTTAGAGCATTTCAACAACAAAATCATTGACTGTTAGATATTTTAGTTTAAATATTCAATAATTTTCAATTAAAGTCATTTGGAGAGATAAAGTGTTAAAATCACGCCTGAAATTAAACCATAAAATAATGCTTAATGCTTAATGATTGATGGTTAATCAGCGCCACGCAATCCGATTAATCACTTTTGCCACGCAGATACGCAACATTTCTGACCGCTGATTGAAACTGATTATACTTCGTGCAGGACAGTTTTGTGCATTGTGGTTAAAGTCTGTAAGGAATTAAAAATGAATAACCCCGAACTGCGTTACGCTTGTTCGGGGTTATACCGTCGTTCTTGTGTTCCGGCTACGCTTTACTTGCACCGGATTAGATATGTAAAACGTCCGCCTTACGGCATCAGACGGCAATACACAAAAACATACCGCGCGAAATATAAAAGAATTGGCTCCATTTATCGTTTAACGATTATACTGTTTAAAATATTTCCACAATTCATTGCATCTATTCCATTCTCAGAAGTTATCACGATTTTCCCATTTTGTATCACATTGCTGTAGTAGCTTTTGGCTTTTAGAATATCATCTTTTTCGGCAGTGTATCTCTTTTTAGATTCATTTATTTTATCCAGCTGATTCGTTTTTTCGTCCATTAGTGCGGATAAATTCTTCCGTGAATTTTCGAATGTTTTCTTGTATTTATCCTGTAAATCCAACAATCTCATTTCATTTCTGGCGTCTGCCATTTTTACTTCACTGCCGTTTAACAGATCTAAACTCCTGCTGGCAGGAACGATAATATCTCGTGCTATTGCCCCTTCCAGTGTTTCTCCATTAAACACCTCTTCATCCGATTTAAAAGTTTTTCGCCAATCAGCCTGTGTGACTTCCTTAACAACGTCTCTTCTTATGGATAATATTTCTTCTTCGGTAAGACCAAATTTATTTTTTAAATCATATTTACTAACTGCATATTTACTTTCATTATCACCATAATCGGCGATCCCTTTTTGATATTCAGCGATTGCGGATTGTCTTTCTGTTTGTGAAATCAAATTATCGTATTCGGAAATAATTTTGTTTTCCGTGCTTTCTATTTCTGCCATCGTTTTATCAAAATTTGCCAGCCTTTCTTCTGCTAAGGGCAACAAGTCTTTGGCAAGCTGTATTCCGCGTTCCTTATCCTGCGGCAAAACTGCATACATACCATTTGGATTTTGCTTTGCCGTCCAGTTTGCGTAATTATAATCATTAAGGTCTTCCAAATATACAGGCTGTTGAGGAATTATGCCTTTATAATTATCACCCACGCGGATACCGTCTGCATACTGATCTGCATCGTCAAAATTCAGCGAAACACCCGGCTGTGCGCCCTGCTGTGCCGGTTGCGGATCGCGGGCGGAAGGAGCGTCAAAAGGATTGTTGAACTGTGTTTGAACGCCGTCAAGCAGCGGATTGTCAGGAGTGTTGTCCGCAGCATCACTGTTGCCGCCTGCAAATAAATCGCCGTTACCGAAATCGACTGGCTTTACAGGCGTTGTGCCGGACTTGTAATTGGGATTGCTTTCGGAGCGACACTCGCAATAACCTCTTACTTGAGAACGTATTTCTTTCATGCGTTTGGCGTCCGATTCTGCCTTTTTCCTGTCAAGTGTTCCACCTATTGAGCTAAGATCAACTCCCGTCATCCGTTCAAGGTCGCGTGTTGCCTGTCCCTTGTTTTTTTTACTGCTGCTGCCTGTCTGTGCGGCAGCGGATTTACTGTACATATCGTCGGCTATTCCCACGAGTTCATCGATTTTTTTGCGACAGGCGTTATCATCATTGAACGAGGCGAGAAACTTCCCTTTGAGATACAGGGAAGCATATCTGGGACGACTGGAAGCCGTGGCAGAGCGGGTAAAACCGTTCCACGAAGCGCCGCGCGAGCGAGCTTGCTGTTCCCATTTCTGGATAAACGGACTGTCCTGTGCTGACAGTACGCCGGCGCAAAACAGACACACAACGATTAAAAAAAATTTCGCTTTCATACTGTTAAAAATTAAATGTCAGCCCGACGCCGCCCGACGGAGTTACGCCAAAACGGAGTTCCTTAGTTGGCTTGTTTTTATGTTGCTGTATAATTTGTTCATTGTATTGATTGATAAGTCGGATTTTTTTTGAGGTAGCAGGAACCCCGATGCTAATGCCGGCAATGAAAATTGGCGATAAACTGAACGTCATTATTTGTCCCGTGGTTTTCAACTGTTGATTTTCGTTACTGACACTCCATAATATAATACCTGTAAGCAAGGCAAACTCCGAAGTGAAAGTCGTTATTATTGCTGCCTTTTCCGTCTTTTGGACTTTGGAATACTTTTTTCCAAGTTGCGGATCGAAGGCATATAATTTACTGGCAATTTCTTTTTGGGACAATCTTTTTCCCCATTTGTCTTTAAATTTGGTTGAATTTTTTGTTACCGCAGGTGCCTTCAGGTCTGCAATTACATTTGGTTTATCATCAATCATAAAGAGAAGCAGTTCGTTAAATCCATCGTCTTTTTTCATAAAAGTAATTTCATACATTTCATTTCCCGTAGTTTGCTGCCGCGTGGCATCGGCATATTTACCCACGATATTTACCAGACCGACTAATTTCCCTTCTTCATATTTGAGCGCAAAAGTATAGGAAGTTTGCGTATTGCTTGGCAGGTCGCTTTCTTGCGCCGCACTGATAATAGCATCCGTCAAGATGCTGACCAAATCGGATTTGACAGCTGCACCAAGCGCATTCCCGGCGCCTCTTGCAAGATCATACTTTCCCGATGTCGGCGTGTAAGCCGTTGCATCGGCAAAAATAAAAGTAAAGGAGTTGTCTTTGGCAGGCACAATATTAACCGTTTTTTCAATCAGGTTGGCGTTATAATATCTGCTGCCTTCGGATTTCATGCTAATGCGATATTTTCCTGTTTTTTGTATTTCGGTAATTTGAAAAATAAAATCGGAAAGGAATTTAATCTTCCCGTCTTTCTCAATTTTAGAGATACCTATGTTGTCCACTGCCACCCATTCGCCGCTCAGATCATCTAAAATACGATCCTGTTTTACCTGCTCGGTCTCAATATATTCAAGGTCGTAGATTTTGTCCTTAATTTGTCGCGCATCCCCGGCATTTGGAGCAAGTTCCAGATAGCGTTTGTAATGAGTAATGGCAGCATTCAGGTCGGCGGCAGTAGCAAGTTTTTCGTGAACATCGCCTATTGCCTTGTAAAGCTCCGGATAATTCGGGGCAAGTTTTAACGCCTCCCTGTATTCCCTGAGCGCATTCGGATACTCGCCTCTGTCGTAGGCGGTTTTCGCATAGCGGATATGACGGCGCAGTTCTTCGCCGTCATTCTGTTGCGCGTAAGTTTGCGCAACGCCTGCAAGCCACATAAATGCGACGAGACAAACGATTGGTTTGAAAATGCTTTTGTGTATCAACCGTCCCATGCCCGTCAGACTTTTCGGACATGCTCCGTTTTTGAAATGGTCTCCGGACTCCATTTTTCCTGTGCCGTAACCGGCGTGCGATTGCATTTGTTTAAAATTCTTTTTCATAATCACTATATTTTTAAATTATTATAAATTATTTTCCTGTATCCGCAATCACACGAAAAAAAGCGTGAAACTGTTCGTTGATTGCTTATTTCTGTGTTCAGGCTCTCGTAAATACCTTTTCTCCTAAATAAGCGCGAACAGTTCACGCCCAAAGACGTGAACTCCGCTTACTTATTCTCAGGAGAAATTTACGAGATTTCGAACACAAGAGAATAAGAGCGTTAGCTCAAATATGTCTTAATCTATTTTTCTATTTCATACATTTTATATTTTACTTATCTTTTTATTCTTCAACCGTTTTTCACTTTATTTCTGCTTTTCTAATCTTTCAACCCGCAGTATTTTTTGTGATTAACAGCGTGCAAAAATACTCATTTTTTCAAATCAAACAGAATATTCAAAAAGGGGTGTATTCCAAAATATCGGCAGTCAAAGATGATTTTAATGACGGTTCTGTAATGAGAATAAAACCGGGTTCTACTAAGTGGGAAACAGTTACCAAGAACTTGAAAGCTAACAGTATTCTCGTAGATGATGATTTTATTTACTATTTCTGTTTTCATGATGCTTCCATGTTCGGAAGTTTTCCGATTGTCGTCGGAAGTTTCCAGAACATGTTCCGAAATTTTCCGATTGTCGTCGGAAGTTTTCCGAACATGTTCCGAAGTTTTCCGATTGTCGTCGGGAGTTTCCAGAACATGTTCGGAAGTTTCCTGATTGTTGTCGGAAGTTACCCGAACATGTTCCGAGGTTTTCCGATTGTCGTCGGAAGTTTCCCGAACATGTTCGGAAGTTTTCGGGATGCATCTCGAAGTTTTTCATATATTGCATATTCTTCATCCCGGAAAGCTGTTATATGTTTTAATGGTAAATCATCAACAATTATTTCTTGTTTTTTTGTTGCTTCCTGAACTGTAATTGGTCTTGATTGGACAATATCCAATTTATGGCGATTTATAAAATACCAATGGCTTCCTTTTAATGCATACAAAGATTTTATAACTTTGAAACAGCACTTAAATGACATTTTAATAAATGTTGGTAGAAAATATTACATTAATTTTTCGTGAGTACTTATTCATAGTTAATTGTTCAAACGGATTCCTGTATATTTTTATTTTCCGGTTTTTCACGACTGTTTTCTCCGGCAATCCTGCTTGTTGCGAGAATCAGTCCGAACATTATACATGTGATTATAATCGAGGTACCTCCCGTGCTTATCATCGGCAGATTCTGCCCAGTGACGGGCAGGCCTCCCACGGATACGCCTATGTGGATGAATGTCTGCGAGCCAATTACGATGAACAGACCCGACAGCATCAGGGACGTAAACGATTTGCCGCACTTTTTCATGACCAGCAAAATACGGTAGAACAGCACGAGATACACTATTATTAACAGTATTCCACCTGCAACGCCGTATTCTTCGATAATCATGGCGAAAATATAGTCGTTATGAGCTTCGGAGAGAGTTTTGCGGTAGAGGCTTTTTCCGGGGGCTATCCTGAAGAATCCTCCGGAAACTATTGCATATTCGGCTGTTGTGGCCTGTGCATAGTTGACGGTTTTTCGTATGGCAGCGCCGCCGGTATTGCCAGACGTGCTGTCCTGTAAACAGAAAGTGCTTGCAAACCATGTGCTGATTCTGTTGGACACTGTTTCCCCGCGTCCGATATCCTTGTAGTACAGAAGGTAAAATGCCATGAACAGGAATACGAACAGGGCGCTTGCTATCTTGTAGTTTTTTCCGGACGCTCCCATGAATATCATGCACATCGAGACGAACCCGATTATTACCGCATTGGATGTATGTCCCTTGATAATCAGTCCGCATACCAGGAATATGGGAAAAAGCACGCGCCAGAAGAATTTTTTCAGACTTCCGCCAAAGCCGTCGCTCAAAACCTTTGCCAGGTACACCACCATAATAACTTTCGCGATATCCGAAGGCTGAAGGCTTCGTCCGAAAAACCAGCGTCCGTCTTTCGAGAAGAACACTATTATCAGGCACAGCACAATGCCAAACAGGAAAACGGGAGAAAGCAGCTTGTAGTATATAAGCGTGTTTCTGTGCATGACATACATGAAGGCAAAGCCTATGCACAGAAACAGTACATGCCTCGATATTGCTTCCGTAAGGTTTCCTGTTCTCATCGTCAGCCGGTATGTACTTGAATAGACTGACAGTATTGATACGGCGGCAAGCAGCAGGAGTATTACCCAGATTTTCTTGTCGCCTTCAAGCCGTAATGGAAAGAGTTTTTTATTATTCACTGTTTTTCAAATTTATTTTGTTCTGAATATAAGAGTATTTTCCCCGAACCGGCTGTCATATTCGCGCTTCTGCACCAGAGCTTCGTCGGGCGACGCGAACCGGCCTATGGAAACGGGATATAAAATGCCGGTAAAAAAAAGTATTTCCGCTTTGCCGTACCCCATTTTCCGGCATTGCATAACAAAGTTTTCGGCGGCGGCCTTTTCTTCAAAAAAGGCTGCAATGACGTGATAGCTTTTAATATGGGGAGAGGGTTGCAGGCTGTTTGCGTCGTTGTCGTCCGTACCGGAACCGTCGCCCGACCTGTCGATAATAATAAACTGCCTGTCAGTTTTTCCCGTTTTGGAGGAAAACATTCCGAAACAGCTTTCCGAACCGCTGATTTTGAAGATGACGAAGGCCTGTAGCCCGACAACTGACAGGCACAGACATGTAAAGCCAATGATGCGCCACATGCGCTTTCTTTGCGCGGGAGTGCAGGCGTCGCCGGAATTTTCGCAACTATCGTCCTTTTCGAATACAAACCCGATGGTTCCGTCATTAAAAAAATATCCCAGTCCTTCGATGCGGTAATGCTGTCCTTTTTTTTCTATAACGGAAGTCACGTTTTCGGCAAATTCTTCCAGGAACGTCCGCGGGCTGACGATGCCTTCCTTCTGCATCTCGTCTTCCAGGAAACCGTCGCTGTGCGTCAGCAGTGGTGAAAATACTGTGCCTTCGCCGGAGGCACCGGTTATGAACGCTCCTATGCCGGGCAGGATTACTCTCCTGTTGTCGCGCACCAGCCTGTAAAGTATTTCATCAAAACTGTTCATCATGCGTTTTTTTGCTGCGGTAATATGCCGTACTGAGCGTGCCGCTTAGCACAGTCCCTGTTCGAGAACGGCCTGCGCCACTTTCATGAATCCTGCTATATTGGCGCCCTTGACGTAATCCACATATCCGTCGGGTTGAAGCCCGTATTTGACGCACGATTCATGGATGTTGCTCATGATGAGGCGCAGTTTTTCATCGACTTCCTCCTTTGTCCAGTTCAGTTTCATTGCGTTCTGCGTCATTTCGAGACCCGATACCGACACTCCTCCCGCATTGACCGCCTTGCCCGGTGCATACAGTTTCTTTGCCGCGGCGAACAGGGCAACGGCTTCGGGCGTGCATCCCATGTTCGATATTTCGGCAACGCATGTCACTCCGTTATCAATAAGCAGCCGTGCATCGTCGCCGTCCAGCTCGTTCTGTATGGCACACGGCAGGGCGATGTCGCATATCAGTTCCCAGGGTTTCCTTCCCTTGATGAATAATGCTTTGGGAAATTCGTCGGCATACGGCTCCACGACGTCGTTGCAGGTTGCACGGAGGTGAAGCATGAAGTCTATTTTCGTTTTGTTCATTCCCTCCCTGTCGAGGATATACCCGTCGGGGCCGGAGATTGCAATGACTTTTGCTCCGAGTTCAACGGCTTTCAGCGCCGCACCCCATGCCACGTTGCCAAATCCGGAGACGACAACGGTTTTGTCCCTGATGCTTAACCCCTGTCTTTGCAGCATGTGTTCAACGAAGTAAACTCCTCCGAATCCGGTTGCTTCGGGACGTATGAGCGAGCCGCCCCAGGTCATTCCCTTTCCTGTGATTACTCCGGCATTTACGCGTGCGAGCTTTCTGTACCATCCGTACATGTATCCTATCTCGCGCGAGCCGACGCCAATGTCTCCGGCAGGCACGTCGGTGTCGGGTCCGATATGTCGCCACAGTTCGGTGATGAATGCCTGACAGAAGCGCATTACTTCACTGTCCGATTTGCCTCTCGGATTGAAGTCCGAACCTCCTTTTGCCCCGCCCATCGGCAGAGTTGTGAGGGCGTTCTTGAACGTCTGCTCAAATCCGAGGAATTTCAGTGTGGACAGTGTTACCGACGAGTGAAATCTGAATCCGCCCTTGTACGGGCCTATTGCATTGTTGAACTGCACTCGGTAGCCTGTGTTGATGTGAATTTCGCCCCGGTCGTCCTGCCAGGGAACTTTGAAGGTGAATATTCTGTCGGGTTCGACTATTCTTTCTATTATTTTTGCTTTTTCAAATTCAGGATGTTGATTGTAAACGGTTTCAATGGATTCAAGTACTTCGCGTACTGCTTGCAGATATTCTTTTTCGTGTGCATATCTGGCTTCAAGCTGCGACATTATTTCTTTTACTTTCATTGTTGTGTTATTTTATTTAAACTTATATGTTTACCACCTTTTTATCACTTTCAATGGCAGTGGCAAAGGTCATAAATTTTTGCAATATAACAAAAAAGTAACTGCAATGGTTGGATGCGAAGCGCCAAAATTTGCGGCATCCTAACCTCCGAGAAAATAAGATGGCGCTAAACTGTCTCGAAATTTGCCTTGTTGCGCAACAGTTGTTTTGCTGCCCGGTCAAATGACACTAACGTTCTGTCTTTATTTCATTGTGTTTTACCTTTTATACGGAAAATGAAACGCGAAACCGGCAGTGATAAGACTTCCGGCTTCGCGTCTGCATACACAGGTTTTTAGCTGTGTGGGTTCTGCTATTTATTTCAGTTTAACGGCAAAGACTACCGTATTGTGGGCGGGCAACTGTGCAGGTTTCCGTATAACGACTTCGTCGTCGCTTTGCGTCCACTGTATTTTTTCTTCGCTTCCCAGCATTTTCACTGAGGAGACTTTGGCGCCTGTTTTCGCTTTCAGTCCCAGTGATTTTACATGAATGTCATCAGTCGGGGTTTCCATGCAGAAAGTGTAGAGGGTTTTGCCCTTCAGTGTAAAGCGAAGGTCTGCCGGCTGATATTTGCGCACGTCTTTCAGTCCGCCGAAGTGACCCTTTTCCTGATTTCCCTGAATGGATGGGCCTTCGCCATAGACTTTCCAGGGGCGTGTGCCGTAGATTGCCGAACTGTTAACCTGCATCCATGCTGCTACGGTTTCCAGAATATCCAGCACGTCCTGTTCCAGATCGCCTTCGGGAGTCTGCACGATATTGAGCAGCAGGTTTCCGTTTTTACTTACAATGTCTATAAGCATCTGGATGACTTCCGTGCCGGTCATGTACTTTTGACCGGTTCTGTAGTACCAGTCGCCAAGCGAGGTATCTGTTTGCCATGGATATTCGCTGATTTCTTCGGCTACGCCCCGTTCCCTGTCGTGAACCCAGCGCCCGTCGGACGACTGCTTGCAGGTGTAAACCACGCCTTTGCCTTTTGCCTTGAGGTCGCTGTTGTAGTAATGGGCAATCATCGTCCGTCCCACGTCCTCGAATGGCAGTCCGCTGTCGGAGTAGAGGAGATCAACCTTGTAAGTGTCGATGAGTTCCCGTATGCGGTCGTACCACTGGCGCTGCCATACAGGGTTTTTCGTCAGCCAGCCGTTGTCGTCCGGGGCTGCATTTCCATGGTAAAGATCCTGGTATTCGGGATTGTTTCCGTCGTAAGGAACGCCGGCCTTGTCGCCCAGCTGGTCGGATTTGTGGCTTGCCTGAAACCATGTGTAGCTTGCGCCAAGATGTTCGGATACTCCGAAGTATAGGCCTTCCTTTTTGGCTGCCTGCTGCCAGAGGCGTACTACATCCTTTTTGGGTCCCATGTTGACGGAGTTCCATTTGTGGAGTTTTGAATCCCAGAGGAAAAAGTTGTCATGATGTGTTCCCATGCTGACGAAGTATTTAGCGCCTACACGCTTGTAGAGCTTCATCAGTTCTTCGGGATTCCACCGTTCGGCTTTCCAGAGCGGGATAATGTCCTTGTATCCAAATTCTGACGGGTGACCGTAGTGTTCGGTGTGATAGGTGTAGTAGCCGTTTGGTTTTCTGTAGGTTTCCTTTGCGCAGTCGTAGTATCCTCTTTCGTACATTCCGCGTGCGTACCAGTCGCCCTGTCGCGGAACGGCCTGCGGCCCCCAGTGCGACCAGATGCCGAACTTGGCGTCGCAGAACCATTCGGGATATTTGTACTGTTTCAGCGATTCGTCGGAAGGCTTGTATTTTCCTTCCGTCATGGGCAGGTCAGTGTTCTGTGCAAAGACCGCAATTGAGACGCTTGCCAGCGCAAGCGCTAAAAATAACTTAACTTTCTTCATAATACATAATTTATAATAATACATAATTTATAATTCCTTTATTTTAATGTTCCTGAACCATATAAAAGCTTCGCCGTGCTTTCCCTGGAAACCGATGTATCCTCCGGCAGGCAGTTCGGCAAAGGGTTTGGGCATCCATGAGGGGATGCTCGATCCGTCGGGATTTGTTGTGCCAGAGGTCCAGAGGTTCATGTCCATTGCGGTAATTTTCTTGCCGTTCAGCGCTACTTTGATGTTTTTTCCTTTTGCCGTAATTTTCATTTTGTTCCATTCGCCCGGCTTCTTTACGATTTTGAAGCCCGAAGGTGCAAGATGCCCGTAAACGGCTCCGCACGAGGCTGTGGATGCCGACTGCTCGAAGTGATCGCAGTAGTCGTCGGCAATCTGAATTTCAACAGCGTTGGGTATCCAGTTCTTTTTGTCCGTGCAGTAGATTACTACGCCGCTGTTGGTACATTTGTCTGTTTTAAATTCGAGTTCAAGTTCAAAGTTTTTGTACTCGCGGGTTGTCCAGATTGCCTGGTCGGCAGTAGCCGAAATTACGCCGTTTGCATCTATCGACCATACGGCTGGACTGTAATCGGCGTTCGACAGGTCGGCGGCAAACAGCGGTTTCTTCCCGCCAGGCCCGGCATGTGCGATCAAACATGTGATGATGCTTAAAACGCACAGAAATAACTTTTTAATCATACCAATATATTATTTAGTTTCGGAGACTTTGTTGTTTTGACGTTTCCGAAAGTACCAAAGTCTGTTAAATACCTGTCCGGAAACCGGCGGCAAAATTAATATAATTTTGTATAATATACGCTGTTGCTGAAAAGTATTTAAAGAATAAGATATATAAAATCAATAGCGATTTATGAAAATCATACTCATGTTACGTGTTGGGTGCATGGATGTGATCGTAGCTAAATCTGACCGCTGATTGAACTGATTAGCCTTTAGTAACAAGAGTTATTAAGATCTTCAAGATTTTTAAAGTCTTGAAGATTGAACCTTCAATAGAAGCAGTGTAACGCTATACATGTGAAAATTGTACTACAATAAATCTGACACAGTCAGTTTTTTCAAACACGGTGGTTAAAACCACCGTCTATATTTTAAAATTGGGCTAAAGCCCAATGTCGTCAATTTAAGCCATACTATTGCTTATAAGTATTTTATTTTACAGGGACTTTAAAGTCTTTAAGGACTTTAAAGTCCTTACGACTTATAGATAATAGCCCTGAAATGGCATGAAATAACCTTCGCTCGGCGTAGTCTCCAGACTACGCCGTATTAAAAGCAAGGCTCTGCCTTGCGAAGCCCAAAAACAGACAGCAAACTGTTCATGCAGTACGCCTCATGTTAAATGTTTTGTATTCGGCGCTCATTTTATTTTCTTTATTCTGTTTCTGAATTTTGAATTTTGCAAGGCTGGAGCCTTGCTTTTAACACGGCGTAGTCTGGAGACTATGCCGAGCGAGGGACTTAGGACTTATAAGCATAGTATGGCTTAAATTGACGACATTGGTCTGGAGACTACGCCGAGCATGGGAATAATTAACAATGAACAATTAATAACTCCACCTGATGGAGCAAAGACGCTACGCCGAACCGGATGCAAAATACAGAGAACTTCAGAATTTGGCGAAATTTTGTCGTATTGATGCCGCAAAGATACGTGTCTTTATTCCAAAGATACGTGTCTTT
>JAISDK010000181.1 GCA_031264875.1 Prevotellaceae bacterium | reverse complement strand
GCGGGCTAAAATTGTGATATAAAATCCGTGTCGACAATTTATTTATACGGTGTCCAATGTAGAGACGCGATGCTCGCGTCTCCACGACAATGGTCATACGGAGACGCGAAGAATAGTCGCGGAGACGCGAGCATCGCGTCTCTACATGGCCGTTCACAATTTTAGTCCGCGCGTGATATAAAAGATTTACGGGTTCACTTCTCCGGCAGGTATAATAAAAGCAACAGACCATTAATTTTATCTTTGAAACACTAATGGTCTGTTTTATTGTATATGAAAAAAATTCGAACCTTACCTGTAAGCGTTATACAGGTCGCTGACTCTGTCCCAGTTTAAAATATTCCAGAAAGCTTTAACGTAGGCTCCCCTGTTCGACTGATATTTAAGATAATATGCATGTTCCCACACGTCAAGAGCCATAACAGGCACGCCTTTCTCCGGAGCATCGCCCATTACGGGATTGTCCTGATTGGGAGTGGACACTATTTTAAGTTTACCGTCCGATACAATGAGCCATACCCATCCCGAACCGAACCTTGCAGCAGCAGCTTTCTCAAATTCCGCCTTAAAACTATCCATGGATCCGAACCCGGAAACTATCGCCTTTTCCAGTTTTAACGAAGGCTTAGTCTGTTTGGGAGTCAGCAGCATCCAGAAAAACGAATGATTATAGTGCCCGCCTCCGTTATTGCGTACTGCAATGCGGATGTCCGCCGGAATTGCTGTTATTCCGGACAGAAGCTCCTCCAGCCCCCTGTTTTTCAATTCGGGATGCCTGTCGATAGCGGCGTTCAAATTATTGACATACGTTCTGTGATGATTGCTGTAATGTATTCTCATCGTTGTGGAATCAATATGCGGCACCAGTGCGTCGTATGAGTATTGCAAAGCCGGCAGCACAAACTGAGCTTTCACTCCGGAGACAAGCAGCATAAAAACAGCTGTAAGATTAATAAAAGCATTTATTTTCATCATTCTCTACTTTTTTGTACGTTAATATAAACAAATTTCGGGAAACCCGGTTCAAATATCTTGTTTATTAATTACATTTTTGTACGTGTATTGACAATTCTCAACAGCTGATCAGCGTATTCGCGTGAATTGTACAGTCTCGGAATCTTGTTTTGCCCGCCCAGCCTTCCTTTTGATTCCATCCATTTAATAAATGTGCCGTTAGGTAATATTGTCAATTTCAGACGCGACAGCGTTATATTGTGATATCTTTTCGCTTCATAGTCCGAATTGACCTCACATAAGGCCTTATCCAGACTGTTTGCAAAATGCTCGACATCCTGCGGTAAAGTATCAAATTCGACCAGCCATTCATGGGCTCCGTTTGCCGCTTCGCTCATAAAAATCGGGGCAACAGTATATTCCGACACTATGACATTCGTTTCGGAACAGGCTTTCTGCAATGCCTCTTCGGCGTTTCCCACAATAAGCTCTTCTCCAAAAACGTTAATATAGTGGGCAGTTCTACCGGTTATCCTGATTTTGTGCGGATACAGAGAAGTGAATTTCACAGTATCTCCAATCAGATAGCGCCACAGGCCGGCATTGGTAGATATTATCATGGCATAGTTTACACCTGTTGTCACTTCCGGAATGCCGTATGTTTTCGGAAATGGCTTTCCCAGTTCCGACACGGGCATAAATTCAAAAAATATATTGTTGTTTGCCAGCAGCAGCATCGAATCGTCTGCCGGAGAATCCTGAAAAGCGAAAAAGCCTTCGGAAGCATTGTACGTTTCCATGTAGCGCATTTTATCCGAGGGTATAATTCTCTTAAACTGCTCGATATATGGACCAAAGGCAACTCCGCCGTGAAAAAACACCTCCAGGTCGGGCCATAATTCCATCAAATGCTTTTTCCCCGTATATTCCAGAATACGGTTCATCAAAACCAGATTCCACGACGGTACGCCGGCAAAACTGGTTACGTTCCTGCGGCTTGAACACCTTGCAATAGCCTGTGTTTTTTCGTCGAAATCGGGAATCAAAGTCGTCTTCTTTGACGGAGTTCTTGCCAGTTCGGCATACCACGGGGAATTGTGAATCATTATTGCCGACAAATCTCCGGTTTTGACCTTGCTGTTGTACTCATCTATCCTTCGGCTGCCTCCCAGAGTGAGCGATTTGCCAAGCAGCAGCTTTGAATCGGGATTGTTGATAAGATACTGGAGAGTAACATCCTTACTGCCGGAAAAATGACAGTTGTACAGACATTCGTGGCTTATCGGAATAAATTTACTTTTGCCTGCGGTCGTTCCCGACGACTTTGCAAACCACCTTACTGGCGTGTTCCACAAAACATTGTTCTCCCCGCTACGCATTCGGTTTATATAAGGCTTAAGTACAGAATAATCGGAAACAGGGACATTGATTTTGAAATGTTCAGTATTTTTTATTCCCTCGAAATTGTATTTTTTCCCGTACTCCGTTTTTGCTCCGGCTTTTATCAGGGTATCAAATACTATTTCCTGTGCTTTGTCCGGTCTTTTTTTCAACCGTTCGATTTCTTTAACTCTATTTCCAAATATTCTAATGATAATATTATTTACAAGCATTTAAAGATATTTTGACACAAAAGTAATCATATCTTGCAAATATTCAAATCGCTCTTGTTAAGCTGCTCATTATATGAAATTAATAATCCAGTCCGATTTACCCGACAGAAAGTATCATTGTAAGTCTTCTTTACTCGCCGAATTGCCGGCAGCAAGCGGCCTGCTTGCTCATTAGTACATTTATATTACCTTTGTCCCATTGAATTAGTGTGTTTTATGTATAAAATATTAATTACGTTGTTTCTCTCCACAGTCTGTACAAGTTCACTTACAGCGCAATTCGGCGCCGGACGGGATGCCCTCAAGCAAAACATCGATTCCCCGCCAGTTCCTGCCGAAGCAACCTTTTGCGGTGAAGATATTCCCCTGAAATATTTTGACGTCAGAGAATCCTTAGGCAGGGAATTGAACAGCCTAAGCTACTGGCATTCATCAATGATATATACTATTCAGCTGGCCGGAAGATACATGGGCGCCATTGAAAACCTGCTGAAACAATATGGCGTTCCCGATGACATCAAATATCTATGCGTAGCCGAGAGCAACCTGCAAAATGTAGTCTCACCAGCCCGAGCCGCCGGATTCTGGCAATTTTTACCCGGAACAGCAAAGGAATTTGACTTGCAGATAACTGCCGAAATAGACGAACGCTACAATCTCGAAAAAGCGACAAAAGCGGCCTGCGAGTATTTGAAAATAGCATATAACAAGTTCGGAAACTGGACGCTGGCGGCTGCGTCATATAATGTTGGCATGGCGCACATAGCTAATCAGGTAGCGCTGCAAAAACAAAAAAGCTATTATGACCTGCAATTAAATCAGGAAACAATACGGTATGTTTACAGAGCTGTTGCATACAAGCTGGTAATGACCGAACCTGAAAAGTTCGGGTTTTGTATTTCGCCTGAAAGCATATTTGAACCTCTTACGTATAAGGAAATTGATGTTACAGGGCCTGTCGATTGGATTGTCTTTTCCGAAAAACACGGTACAAATTATAAAGTCCTGAAAATTTTTAATCCTTGGATAATAAATACGAAATTATCGACAGCTAAGACGTACAAAGTGAAAATTCCATTGAAAAGAATACAGTAAATGTGATTTCTTAAATGCTAATAATCAAATACTACAATATCAGGATGAAAATAAATTCACTTTTTTTGTTGTTTTTTTTTGCAGGTTAAAAAAACTGTTTACCTTTGCACCGCTTTTCTAAGCAAATGGGGCCTATAGCTCAGCTGGTTCAGAGCATCTGCCTTACAAGCAGAGGGTCATAGGTTCGAATCCTATTGGGCCCACAAAACGGTTACAAATTGTAACCGTTTTTTTTGATGTACACACAATACTTTGCATACAACTCCGATGATGTTATTATTGTTTCTACTTCTTTTTCGCCTCAGCTATGTTTCTGTATTCCATTTGCTGTTTCGGAATTATATCTGCATTAACTTTCTCTATACAGATTGGCAAACACGAAATTCCTATCGGAAGTACTTACCGGAATGTTTTTTTGAACGGTTTGTTTCCAACAGGCTGCTGAACTGAAAAACTCGCAATCACAGTTCCTCTTTCAGCATTTCGTAGATTTCCTGCCAGGGTTTGAGGTAAAGAGCGGTAGATTTGTCGGACAGGGAGGCAAAGGTTTGGGATGTGTAGAACTTGTCGGCGGCGTATTCTGCATCCAGATTCAAATCAGTTACTAATGCCTCTATTACCGATTCGGAAATCATTACGCATTGAACTGTTGGCGTTTTTTGCACAAGCTCTATCATTTGCAACGATTTTCGGGTACAGAAACAAATCTGATGTGTTTCTTCATGGTATTTCAACATGTTGAGAAATATGTCTTTCGATATTACTCTGTTTAAGTACTGGTCTATTCTGTTTTGAACCTTGTCGTCCGCAACCGGACCTTCTACAATATCATAATTATGCTGTTGTTCCATTGTGGATTTATCCCGGTTGAGAACGATAAAATCAAGCCATTGCTCGTTGTACCCGTTAAATCGAAGGGTTTTATACACATCGTCCGTAAATGCTCTTTCGTAGAATTTAAATTCGGTTACGACACCTTTGGTATCATGTTTGTTTCCGATAATTTCAGCCCATGTTTCGGCATGATTGCGAAATTTCGTAACATAAAAGCCTCGTCCGAAATCTTTGTTTACCTGTCCTTTTGATAAATCTATTTCCGTAATTTCGGTGTAACTGCCGTGATAGACACGCATTATCGTTCCCCTCCGTTTTTATAGCACACATCGTACAAATCACGGACTACCCAGAATGGATTGTCGGTATGCAAAGCCCACCAGTGTTTCATAAGAAAATCCAGTCCCCCGTATTTTTTCAGATAAAAATAAGCCTCCTGCATATTCATTTTATATGCGTATGCAAATTCGGGTATAATGAAGCTGATAAAACTGACTTTATCGCTTGTTTGTTTATCCAGTGCTGCCATATTTGTACATTTTAGTAACATTAAATTGCGCAAATGTATGGTTTTTTCGGGACAGGCAATGTTCTTTCGCGTATGTAATAAAACTGTTTTTACTGCGACTATATTGAAAGGAAACGTAATACATAATATGAAACCGGTCGATGAGGATTTTCTCCAAATCCTTGTGCTTTTCACATAACGATATAACTGCCATGATATACTTTCATCTCAAATATCCTCCGTTTTGACGGCATACATCGAAAATATCAAGCAATGCCCAATATTTGTTGTCGGTATGCAAAGCCCACCAGTGCCTGTCCAGAAAATCGAATCCGCCATACTGTTCCAGATATCGATAAGCTTCTGGCATACTTATCTTGAATGCATGGGCAAATTCGGGTATAATGAAGCTGATAAAACTGACTTTATCGCTTGTTTGTTTATCCAGTGCTGCCATATTTGTACATTTTAATAACATTAAATTGCGCAAATGTATAGGTTTTTTCGGGACAGGCAATGTTGTAATAAAACTGTTTTTACTGCGACTATATATGAAACACGATGAATAGCATGAAAGGAAATGTAATACGTAACATGAAACCGGTCGATGAGGATTTTCTCCGGATGCTTTCCCGGTATCAGGGAATCATACACAAGGTGAATCTGATATATTTCAATACGCCGGAGGACAGAAAGGATAATTTTCAGGAAGTTGTATGTCAGCTCTGGAAATCGTTCCCTTCGCTGAAAGACAGCGGAAAAACGGGATCATGGATATATGCGGTGGCGATCAACGTTTCCATTTCAAAAATCAGGAAGGACAGCAAATATGTCTTTACGGATTCGATTCCCGAAATTACCCATACGGGAGATGTGGACAGAATAGAGCGCGACATGGATTTTTCCCGTCTGCTGAATGCCATACGCAGCTTCAACAAAACCGACAGGTCAATCATGCTGCTTTATCTTGAGGAATATTCATACAGCGAGATTGCCGAGATAATGGGAATCAGCGTTTCGCATGTCGGCGTAAAAATCCACCGGCTGACTGGCAGATTACAAAAACATTTTAAAATATAAATAACATGAACACAAATGATTTGAAAGAAATGTGGAAATCACGCATTGACGGGAATATTCAGGATTATTCCCAAGAAGAACTGAGCGGTCTCGTTGTTAAATCGGCAAGAATGTCGATGAAAGCCATTCAGCCGAATATCATTACCAGATTATTCCTCGGAGCGGTAACGGTCATTCTTATCTGGAGGATAGCGACCGAAGGCTATTCTGTAGAAATGGACATCATGTATGTAGCAGTCCTGTTGCTTGTCCTCGTTTGTTGCATTTTCGTCGAGCGGGCTGCATATATTATGAATAAATATAATCCCGACGTATCTGTAAAGGAATGGTTGGAGTACCGTATCAGGCAGGTAGAGAAATCCATTAATTACAGAACTAAGTATAGTTTTTTGATGTATGGAAGCGCTCTTATTTCAGGCTGTGTTGCCTACAGCATTGTCCAGTTATTGCATAACGTTAGTTTTAACTGGATATCAATAGTTATCTTTATTTCCCTGTTTGTACTTATTTTAGTAATCAGATATATTGAACTGAGGCAATATAATAAAACGCTTGCCGAATTAAAGGAATTATACAGACAGCTGGAAGAATAATACACAATCATTTTATGACTGTATTGCGCGAAGGATGGTTTTATGCATTGCAGAGACACTTTCTGTACTGAAAACAATACACAAAACTATCCAGCGCAATATCTATAGAAAATACGATAACTTAAAGAATGACGCGACACTATTTGATGATTTTGAAAAACGAATTTTTATCCGTTTTATATTCTTTCCCCGGCGTATGCACCAGTTTGACAGTATTTCCAAGCACCTCGCCTTCGACAGTGTTTCCCCTCACGGTGACACGTTTACAGTATTCGAAGGTGAGACCCGATTGACGGTGATGAAACGGTTCGAAATCGTAACTGCGGACAAGCCGGTTATTCGAAAATTCGACGCCATCTACCGACAGGGCGTACAGAACAGGATAGTCGTACAGTTCAAACCGGTTGTCGGTAACAGTGATATTCCGGTGGAAAAGCGTCGCCACGTTTTTTTGCGGGATTATGGGAAATACACTGATTACGGCTTCGCAAAACTGATACATGGACGTCATGCACGGCGATTTGAACGTATTGCGTGTAATCATAACATCCTTAACAGCGCCCGATTCGAACCATCCGTTGGCGTCGCCGGAAATGAGAATCGCCGACCCGCTCGATTCAAACACATTATCGGCAATCACCACCTTTCCGGGAGTCGAAACCAGAAGCCCTCTGGCCCGGCAACTTCTGAACTGCGAACCGGTGACGGAGAAATTGCACGTCCATGTAAGATTTTCCAGAGCATAATCCGCCGTCACCTGCTGCGGAATGGCTTGCGTAAACACAAGTTCAAAGACATCGCCTGTACCCCGAACTGCGCTACGCTTGTTCGAGGTTATCCATTTTGAACTCCTTACGGAGTTTAACTGCAACAGTAAAGCAATTCACAAAATCATCCCGCGCGCAGTATAATAACATATAACAATGTGAATTTTCCGGATTGCGAGGAACGAAGCAATCCGGAGTTTTTATAATCTGTTATATCTTGTTTATTTCGCATATCTTAAGCCATGTTTTAAAGACTTCAGGTAATGTTAGCGTGTACGCCAGAAGACTGGTTATGGATACGCCAGAAGACTGG
>JAISDK010000169.1 GCA_031264875.1 Prevotellaceae bacterium | reverse complement strand
ATGACGCCGTAGGCGTCTGAAAATGATAACCCCGAACAAGCGCAGCGCAGTTCGGGGCAACGCAACAACCGCCCTCAACTCCGTATGGAGTTGAACTGCTTCGCAGTTCTGATTGAGATCAGACTGTTATACCCCGAACTGTGCTACGCTTGTTCGGGGTTATCCGGATTGGACGCCTTACGGCGTCAATCACTACTCAATGCACAAAACCATCCCGTGCGTAGTATAAAAGTTTTAAATTGATAATATCGCACAATTTTAATAAAAACAATACAGGAATTGAAAATTGGAAATTTCGCGATTAAATCTGCGTCAGAATCAAGATTTACAGGATTTACGGAATTGCTGACGCGACACAAAACAGTTGAAATCCGGAAAGATGCCTCTCACTTTCTTTTAATTTTCAGAGGCAGTCGCCAAACATTGTTTCTACGTCTTTAATTGTTAACGCATTAATCACATTATAGTCACCCGATGCGGTACGCCGAAGGCTGCTGAGATATCCTCCGCTTTGCAGTGCAACACCTAAATCGCGGGCAAAAGAACGCACGTATGTACCTTTGCTGCAATTAATTTTGATTCTTGCTACAGGGGCTGAATAGTTGAGCAATTCCAGATTATAGATTTCCACGCTTGCCGGTTTCATCTCAGGAGTTCTGCCGGTTCTTGCATATTCGTAAGCTCGTTTACCGTCAATAAGTTTTGCAGAAAATAAAGGCGGAATCTGTTCCTGCTTTCCCAGAAACGAAGGAAAAACAGATTTTATCAAATCTCCGCTAATATGTTCAAAAGGATACTGATTGTCTATTTGTGTTTCCAAGTCAAACGATGGAGTAGTAGCGCCCAGATATATATCGGCAATATACTCTTTTTCACCGTTCTGAATATTTTCGATATTTTTGGTGGCATTTCCAATACATACAATCAGCAAGCCTGTGGCTAAGGGATCTAAGGTTCCTGCATGACCGACTTTTATTTTTTTTATACCGGCTTTGCTTCGTAACAGTATTTTAATTTTACGGACTACATCCGTAGATGTCCATGTGTAAGGTTTGTCTATAGACAGAATATAACCTCTCTCGAAATCGATCATTAAGTTTTACTTACCAGAAGCATGCTTCCATTGATAACGGATTTGACAATAACGGGTTCTCCGGTTTTAAGAGTATCGCCGTCGGTCAAAGCGTCAAATTCACAGGTAGCGCCATTGAGGGTAATCTGGATTTTTCCAGCCCGCGACCTTTTTTCCGATATGGGGACATAAACTACTGCCATTTTACCAATTGCGTCTTCGGAATAAATGTTTCCGCTTTCTCCGAGCCTGCTCATATAGTAAAATATAAGCATGACAACTGTAACCAGCAAAAGCCCGCCAACTGTCGATAAAATAACAATAAGAGCTTCGCTTTCAATATTCCCCGATAAAGATATTCCTGCCCAGCTGAACCCAAGCAGGAAATTTATCAGATTGCGGAACGAGAACAATTGAAAAGGAGAGGGATCTCCTTCGCTTCCATCAAATTCCGCACCTGCTCCATCATGAGCGTCCATTCCCGCAAATGTCAGGACTGTCTGTATTATGAATATAACCGATGAGGGTATTGCAATACACCACAACACTTTTTCAAATGCGCCTAAAGATGTCCAAATTTCTTCCATTTCATTTATTTTTTTTAATTATTATGGCCGCAAAGATACTCTTCTTATTGCAAATAACAAGAGTTCAGCGAAAATAAATCACACAGTATATATTATTGCAGTATTTATCAACAAATTGCTTTTGCGAAAATTTCGCAGTAAAATTGGATTGGCTACATATAAAAATTAGCTTTTAGCTATTCATGGAAATTAAAAATTCTTCGTTGCTTGATGTTTTTTGCAAACGTGTTCTCAAAAATTCCATCGCTTCTACAGAGTTCATGTCACTGAGATAATTCCGGAGTATCCATATCCGATTCATTACGTCCTTATCAAGCAGCAAATCTTCGCGTCGAGTGCTCGACAGTGTGACGTCCACAGATGGGAACAGCCTGCGGTTGGACAGTTTTCTGTCGAGTTGCAATTCCATATTTCCCGTTCCCTTAAATTCCTCGAAAATTACGTCATCCATTTTGGATCCCGTATCGGTCAGGGCAGTTGCGAGTATTGTTAGCGAGCCTCCGTTTTCGATGTTGCGGGCAGCTCCAAAGAACCGTTTCGGTTTATGCAGCGCATTTGCATCCACGCCGCCCGAAAGTACTTTTCCCGACGCCGGCTGAACTGTGTTGAATGCCCTGGCCAGACGGGTTATGGAATCCAAAAGGATAACGACATCGTGACCGCATTCGACCAGGCGTTTTGCTTTTTCGAGTACAATATTTGCGACGCGTACATGCCTGTCGGCAGGTTCGTCGAATGTGGAAGCAACAACTTCGGCTTTAACGCTTCTTGCCATATCTGTTACTTCTTCGGGACGCTCGTCAATCAGCAGTACTATCATGTAAACTTCGGGATGATTGTCGGCAATGGCGTTGGCTATAGATTTTAACAGTACTGTCTTACCGGTTTTAGGTTGTGCCACTATGAGGCCGCGTTGCCCTTTGCCTATCGGGGTGAACATATCGACGATGCGGACGGAGAGATTGCTGTGTCCGTGTCCGACCAGATTGAATTTTTCTGTTGGAAACAGCGGAGTGAGAAAATCGAAAGGTACTCTGTCTCGGACAAAATCGGGGTTTCTGCCATTGATTTCTATTACTTTCAGGAGAGGGAAATATTTTTCACCTTCTTTCGGTGGACGTACAATCCCATTTATCGTGTCGCCGGTTTTTAGTCCGAACAGTTTTATCTGGGACTGGGAGACGTATATGTCGTCGGGCGAGTTCAGATAATTGTAGTCCGAAGAGCGCAGGAATCCGTATCCTTAGGCAATAACTTCCAATACTCCAGATACTTGTATTATTCCTTCGAACTCTGTTCTTTCTTCTTTTTTCAGGACGGAATTTTCATCGCTGATGGTTTCATCTTTTTCCGTGTCTTCTTCATCTACAAGAGCCGGAGCAGCAGGAACAAGTACAGTAACAGGAGCCGGCATTTCTATATTTTCCTGCGGTTGTGTCTTTTCCTGCATGTCGCCCAGATATTCCGGAAGATCTTCGATTTTTGAGAAGGCTGGCTTCATAATCTGTTTGTCGAATGTCGGGTTTGAAGTGGAGAGTATAACTTTTTCCTCGCCTTTTTCTTCGGAATCGGTTTTTGAAAGTTCGGATATCGAAGATGAGGCTATTAATTCCTGTCCGATACGTGCGCGTTTCGGCCTGCCAACCGGCCGTTTAATTTTATCGTTTTCGCTGCTGTCCATTCTTTCCAAAGAGGATTCAAACAGAGATTCGTCCGATTCTGCAATATTTGCGCGCCTCGGTCTGCCTACTGGCCGTTTCGCTTTAACAGCTTCGGCTTCATCGCTGATTGTGTCAAGGACATGTTTGGCCGACTCGTCGTTAAGGCCTGTTTCATCAAACGATTCATCATCGGGTTCATTACTGTTCAAATTTCCTTCGTCGAGGATATACTCTATAAGCTCCTCTTTCCTGTAACTCCGGACTTTATGAGCTCCCATACTTTTAGCTATCTGTTGTAACTCAGGCAGAGTTTTAGAAGCTAATTCTTCTTGTGTAAACATACAATTTAATTTAGTGTATTTTTTTTCTTTATATTAAATAAAGGATTCTAATTCTTTTGACCATGATTATCTCATACATCTTTCCGCAATACTGTCTATTGCGAGCCCGTTAATAACATTGAACAATGCAAATTGTTTAAAGTTTTTACGCCGCAAAGGTAGAAATTTATTTTGAAATGTTTCATCCTTTTGTGTAAAAAATATATTTCTTCTATTATAATCAATTGTTTTTTAAACGTAAACAGTTTGTCTCAAATCTTAAGACGTTCAACACTTCCTCATAACAGGGACATTTGTATTGGCGTACCTTCGGGCGTGTTTGGCGGCAGTGTATTGCCATCGTTTGCACTGGGATTTTTGCCCAGAGGTTCTACAAACTTTGCACTGCCGACTTCGCGCAACGACAGCCTGCGCCCTCTGCCTCTTGGATTTTTAACCGGAACGAATTTCTCCGCATCAATCAGTTCCGGCTTGTGATTGATATGTTTTCCTGTGAAGGTCACTTCTATCTGCGGATAATTATCTGCCGAAAAATCGACAAGATACGAGGCAGGGTCTTCATCAGTAAACCGTTCTTTATTTTCCGATTTATCGAATGTTATCCTTTTTACACAGTATAATTTCTGCTGGGCATCGAAATATATCAGGGTAAAGATTTCTTCGGGATTTAGCTTTTTTATTAACAGAATATCGTCTTCGTACCTGTTGACCAGATCGAAAGAGGTTGTATAATAGTATCCTCCTTTGGTCAGTACAAGGATTTTATCGTTCGCGAAAAATTCTCCGAGATACAATCCCCTGTTTTCGTTGTTTAGTTTGTTACGTTCGTTATCGAGCCATATTTTTTGACCGCCGAGCGTGGATTCGCCTTTTTCTTTCAATACTATTCTATGTATTGCGTTTCTGCTAAGTATGCTTCCTATGGCGCTTTTTCCCTTTACCAGCTGGGTCGAGAAATCGAGTTCTTCGATTGTTTTCTTCAACCGCGGACGGGGTTTATAGAATATTTTCAATATTTCCGCTTCGCCGTTGGGGTTTCCGCTGAAATACAGAATCAGGGAATTTGGATTGCCCCTTGTTGCATCGTATTCTTTATCACGCATTATTCCTGTTACGCAAAAGCGTTTCATCATTATAGGGCCTGTGCGTCCGTCACGGTAAATCATATTGTAAACAGTGCGTAAATCATCCCTTTTAAATATGTTTACATACAAAATGTCTTTCCCTGCAAAAGCTTTTTCCGAAATTTTCGATACCATGTATTTTCCGCTTTTGAAAAAGACTATTATTTCGTCGATATCCGAACAGTCGCAAATATATTGAGTGTTTTCGTCCCGCTTTATATCGCCGTAACCCACAAATCCTTCCTTGAAATTTGCATATAGCTTTTGATTGGCTACTACGACTTCTGTGGCTTTAATGACGTCAAAACTCCGGAGTTCGGTTTTGCGTTCTCTTCCTGCTCCGTATTTTTTCTTTATCTTCCTGAAGTATTCAACGGTATATGCTGTAAGATTTGCAAGGGATTTTTTAGTGGCGTTCATTTCCTCTTCGACACTTTTGATATGTTCTTCGGCTTTTTTAATATCAAATTTTGATATGTGCCTTACGGGTTTTTCGGTGAGCTTAACGATGTCGTCGTTTGTTATATCTCTGCTCAGCCTGTTTCGAAAAGGTTCAAAAGCCTTGCCTATTGCCTGTAGCTGGTCTTTCCATGATGCTGAATCCTTTTCGAGTTCGCGGTATATTCTTTCTTCAAAGAATATTTTTTCCAGAGATGAATGATGCCAGTCTTCATTCAATTCGTCAATTCTGATTTCCAGTTCCCTGCCCAGCAGATATTTTGTCTGTTCAGCGGATGATATGAGAATATCGTTTACAGAGATGAATGCCGGCTTTTCATTGTTGATTATGCAGGCGTACACAGGTATGGATATTTCGCAGTCGGTAAAGGCATACAGGGCGTCGATGGTGACGTCGGCAGATGTTTCTGCAGGCAGATGAATGATGATTTCGACGTTTTTGGCTGTGTTGTCATCAACCTTTTTTATTTTGAATTTTCCTTTTTCTCCTGCTTTAATGATGGTATCAATCAGTCGGGATGTGTCAAAGCCGTATGGTATTTCTGTAATTGAAAGGGTTTTGTTATTAGTCTTCGATATTTTTGCCCTCACTTTCACTCTGCCGCCTCTTCGTCCCTGATTATAATTGCTGCAATCGGCAAACCCTCCTGTGGGAAAATCGGGGAATATTTCAAACGGTTCGCCTTTAAGATATGCTATCGAAGCGTCGATAAGCTCGTTGAAATTGTGAGGCAGAATTTTCGAAGCCAGACCGACAGCTATGCCTTCTGCTCCCTGTGTAAGCAGCAGTGGAAATTTCATCGGCAGGGTTACAGGTTCCTTATTACGACCGTCGTATGTGTCCATCCAGGTTGTCGTTTTGCTGTTGAAAGCTACTTCGAGTGCAAATTTCGACAGGCGTGCCTCAATGTAACGCGGAGCGGCAGCTCCGTCGCCCGTTAATATGTTTCCAAAGTTGCCCTGCGTTTCAATCAGTAAATCTTTCTGACCCAACTGTACCAATGCATCGCCAATCGAGGCGTCGCCATGCGGGTGAAACTGCATGGTGAACCCGATTATGTTGGCCACCTTGTTAAACCTTCCGTCGTCCATAGACTTCATTGCATGCAAAATGCGCCGCTGAACGGGCTTAAGTCCATCTTCAATATGAGGAACGGCGCGTTCGAGAATTACATACGAGGCATAGTCAAGAAACCATTCCTTAAACATCCCCGATAACCGGTGTGTTTCACTGTCGCTTATGTTTATAAGACTGTCGTATTTTCCTGTTTTTGCTAT
>JAISDK010000129.1 GCA_031264875.1 Prevotellaceae bacterium | reverse complement strand
AAAATTAAACCGATTGCACAGCGCTTAAATTTTCATGAAAGTTATATGCTTTTTGCATTTAGCACGCTTAGTGAGGGACTAACGGGCTATTCTTATCCCGAACTCAGGTTCTGAGCGAGGATTGAGGTTCTCCGAGCGAGGATCGAGGGTCTCGGAGCGGGGATATCTCCGCTTTGAGCGAGGAAAAATGTTATCTCTTGTTTATTTTTCATCCCTGTAAAGCTCGTATATACAGTACAAGCCAGCTTGTACACAGTTTTATGGATTGGACAGGCATCCGATTCCAACTTACCGGATTTCCGGCAATTGCCGGAATAGCAAAAACAGTTGGATTTATGAAAACAATTCAGTTGTTTTGGCGAAAACAGTTCAAACAATTGGGAGTGTACGACAAAAATCTCCTGTAAACTTATTCACACTGTTTGTCCTTTGCTTTACATCGCAATATTTGACAGGGATTTTTGTCGTACATCCAACAATCAGACATTATCCGGGAAAAGTCATATAAATTTCATTCAGTCAAAAAAAACACAAGTTCTATAAAAGAGTAAAGGAGGTGGGGATTGGGTGTCCTTACCTCCTTTGTTAAGCTGAACTAACCTATGAAAAACCAAATTCGTCATATAAACATCGCAAGTATCGAAAATGTTCACAGAAAACCGATTTTTTTAAATTTTTTTATCGCAGTTTCGACAATTCGTTCATCCACATATCATAACTTGCATCGCTCGGCATTCGCCAGTCTCCGCGCGGCGAAAGATTTACCGAGCCTATCTTAGGCCCGTCGGGCAGACAGGAGCGCTTGAATTGCTGTGTAAAAAATCTTCTGTAGAACACTTTCATCCATTCAATAATGGTATTGTCGTCGTAAATACCGGCAAATGCGATTTTTGCCATAAAAAATATCTTTGACGGAGAATATCCGAGCCGCAGCACGTAGTACAGGAAAAAATCGTGCAGTTCGTAAGGGCCTACAATCTTTTCGGTAGCCTGTGTAATTTCCTGTTTTTCGCCGGTCGGCAGCAGTTCCGGGGATACGGGAGTGTCGAGAATGTCATTCAGTATGTCCCTGACTTTTTCCCCGTCAAGGGTATCCGCAATCCAGGCTACAAGATGCCTGACCAGCGTTTTGGGGACGCCGGCATTGACTGCATACATCGACATGTGGTCGCCGTTGTAGGTAGCCCATCCGAGCGCAAGTTCCGACAGGTCGCCGGTGCCGACTACCAGACCGCTGCACTGGTTTGCGATGTCCATCAGTATTTTTGTCCTTTCGCGCGCCTGTGTGTTTTCATACGTGACGTCGTGCGTATCCGGATTGTGGCCTATATCCTCGAAATGCCGCATACAGGCTCCGGTAATGTCAATTTTGCGGACGGCAATGCCAAGCCCCTTCATCAAGGCGCCGGCATTGCTGCAAGTACGCAGTGTAGTTCCGAATCCGGGCATTGTGATGCCGACGATATTTCCGCGCGGAATGTTCAGCTTGTCACAGGTTTTTGCGCACACAAGGAGCGCCAGAGTGGAATCCAGACCACCGGAGACGCCTATCACCAGTTTTTGTATTCCCGTGTGTACAATTCGTTTTGCAAGTCCGCCAATCTGAATCGAAAATATTTCGCCGAAGCTTTCGCCTGCATTTCCCGGATTGGGGACAAAAGGTTTCGGGTCGATGCGGCGCGATATTTCCGCGTCTCTTTCGGGAAAGTCTATCGGTACAAATATGCGGTCTTCGTTGTCAGAACCTGTGAACGAAGTGTTTTTCATCCGCAGAGACCTCAGTCTGTCGGTGTCGATGTCCGCAACCACAGTCTGCTCGCTGAACGAAAACCTTTCGGCTTCATTCAGCAGGACGCCGTTTTCGAATATCATCGCATTTCCCGAAAACACTGTGTCGGTGGTCGATTCGCCCCATCCTGAACCGGAATAGACGTATCCGGCCATGCACCGTGCAGACTGCTGTCCGACGAGCGCCTGACGATACCGGTGCTTGCCGGCCAGCTCGTTGCTTGCCGAAGGGTTGAATATTATGTTTGCTCCCGCCGTGCAGTGACCGGCGCTTGGCGGATTGGCAGCCCATAAATCTTCGCATATTTCCACAGCAAACTTTACTTTGCTGTCGCCAAATATGATTCGGGGAGTGAAAGGATAGGATTTTTTCAGGCAGGACGGGAAGCGTGCCTGCGTACGGCTGACCGGTTCCGGCAACTGTGCATCGAAATAAATTTCACTGCCGACAATATCTTTGGCAGATGAAAACCAGCGTTTTTCATAATATTCGCCGTAGTTTGGCAGATATGTTTTGGGAACAAAACCGTATATCTGTCCTCTTCCAAACACTGCGGCGACATTGAATATCCTGTCCCCGTGCATCAGGGGCAAGCCGGCGATACAGATAATCTTCCGTTCCGAAGTATCTTCAACCAGTCCGGCGAGCGCGGCTTTTGCGCTTTCCAGCAAAAGATCCTGGAAAAACAGGTCGCCACAGGTATATGAGGTTATTGCAAGTTCGGGAAAACAGATTGTTTCCACTCCCAGAGCGTCCGCCTCCTCTATTATTTTCAGCATTTTGGCGGAATTGAATTTGCAGTCGGCAACTCTTACTTCGGGAATTGCGGCTGCCACTTTTAGAAATCCATGATTCATTGTAATTTTATTTTTTTGCTGTACACTGTTAAGTGTCCGTTTCTACTGTGTTCTGAATAATTTCTTTGCCGACGGCGCATTTCAGACACCGTTTACCGGTGCAGTATTCGGCCTGCAGATGAAGCAGCGCCTGGCTTTGCAGAGCGCTGTCGGGCTTGACGTCACATTTAATCCATTCGCCAACAATGGAGTTTGATTCGGCCGGCAGGGATTCCAGAAAATATATTGCCCGCTCCCTCAATGCCTCGTTGCCTCTGTAGATGGAATATGCAAAAATCATCGGTGAAAGTACGTTTATAATCAGAGTATCGACAGCGTTTTTACCAAGCCGTTTGGGTAGAAGCTGCGGCGAAGTTTTTCCGAAAACATAGTGGCTGTCCCAGTATTCCGATGCGGTTACATCGAAAATGCCGTAAACGTCCTTTATATTCTCCAGCTTTACGAATAATTCCCATAAATTTTGATACTTGTTCAGTATTGCCGCCACTTGTGCGATACGTATTGTAGGAAAATTTACGGGACGAAGCCTTGCATATTTCCAGAGGCTGCCGTCCATTGCAGCAAGATTATGCTTGTTTTTGAGAAACCGGTATTCCGATTTTAAGTTGAAGGAATATTCGTCTTCGGTATCAATATCGAGCAGTCCGGCCTGACCGAACAGCAAAGCTTCAATCGACGTCAGTGAGCTGCTGTACTTCCGCAACAGATTCGCAGGCAGGCTCCGCGCCAGTATTTCGAAAGGCAGCGCATTGATGCTGAATCCGAAATACCTGAACAGCACGCGGTGGAAAACTTCTTCCGGATCGTTGGCCGTTTCATTCATCAATACTGCTATTTCGGCTGTTTTCCGTTCCATCCTTTCGGCAGCAATCCTGTTGAGCCAGAACAGTATTTTGAAAGGCTCAACTTTTGCAATGCGGCCTGCGCACGGAATGAACTGCACGGATTCGGAAAGCTCGAGGTAGCGTTGCTTGCAGTTTTCCGGACAGTGTATTTCCACACACGGGATTGTTTCCCCGTTTTTGCGCGTTATCACGGCATCGTTCTTTTCTACAACATGGAGAATGACATTGCTGTAAGCATTGTCGTGCTGATGCCCGTGCAGATTCCATTCGGATGACTTTCTGTGTATTTCCACAGTTCCTGCCCAGACAGTGCCGCCGATCCGTATTTTCGCGTTGTAGAAATCGGGACCCGAATCCCTGTTCCTGATGCCTGGGGAAATTATTTCCACAGGCTCGCCGCCGTCCGTTTTGAGGTTTGCGGGACTGTACAGCCCCACGCTCCAGATAAACTGTAAAAAATCTTCGCTCATTGCCTTTTATTTAAAACATGTTGCCAGATACTTTTCCATGCCGTTTTATTTTATGCCGTCTATCCGGCTACAGCAGTTTAACAGGTCCCGACATTCCTTCCGACACCCATTTCTGTCCTTTTGTCCACACGTAGCCGGCTTTGTTTGCCGGTGTTGATTTCAGGAAATTACCCTGCACTGTGGTGATTTTTATCTGTAGCATTTTGCCGCCTGCGCCGTCGGGCAGACGGTATAGATGACGCCCGTACCAGCGATTTCCGAGATTTTCTCCGTCGATTGTTACTTCGGAAACTCCGTACACCTTACCCAAATCCAGCCAGTGATACGGCGCGATACTGTCGGGCAGACGTTTTTCGTAGTACAGGCATCCGGCAAACGAACGTGTTGTCTCGTCGTCTTTCAGGTCGAACAGCTCGTCGATTTGCCGCTGCTGTTCAGCGCCGTTGATATGTTCCATTCTCAGTGTCCAGCCCTTCAGTTCAGCGCCTTCGGTTTCGGAGGGCTGAGCGGGCAGGGTTATTTTATCTGTACTGGATGTGTCGAACACAATCAGTTGCGAAGCGGCAGGCGGCAGATCGACCGTCAGCGTGTCGCCCGAAACCGAGGGATACAGGTAGCGTTTGCCTGTTTCGGCGTCCCAGAGCCAGGGCGTTCCCTTCGATTCGGGAAACGAAACGTTCAGTACAATACGGTCGTTCAGACTGCAATTGCTGATGAAGAAAATGTCTTTCCCGTCGGCCTGCTGACGTATCTGGCTGACAGATGCACAGGGACGGTCGATTTTCATGTATGGCGCGATGCCGCACTGCTGCTGAACGCCGGCAAACCACTCGACAGTGTCCTTTTCGGGTGGCGCAACCGTATATATCCGTGAAGGATATGCTTTTTTCATGGCGGCGACGGCGGATGCCACTTGTTTGTCATTTTTATTGTGGTTTTTCAGTCCTGGAGACTTGTGCGGTTCCTTGCCGACAAATATCAGCTTGCCACCTTTCCGTACAAAGTCGAACAGCGCTTTGGCTGTAGCGGGCATCAGCGTTTCTACTTCAAGCAGGATTAGCGTGTGATACTTGCGGTCGCCATATTTCAGCCAGCCGTTTTCGGAGACGCTTTTGACGATAATTTCCTCGCTGGTATAGTCGCAGCCGTTGCCGTTGCGGTGTATGCTTTCCCATACTTTATATTGATATGGAGGATATTTCAATCCGGGAAACGGGTCGCGCTGCGGACCGTGAAGCGTCCACATGTCGGCCAGCGGATGCAGCACCGCTATGTCGGCATACGGGTCGGTTTCTTGCAGCAGCGCCGAAACGCGGGTCTTGTATGCCGTAAACTGTTTGAAATATGGCCACCACGTGTTGCGCTCGTTTAAAAAAGTGCCGTATCTGACCCATCCGGGGTATTGCGTCGTCAGGGGTGAATAGTTGTAACCGCACAGTACGGA